>JBFHIF010000001.1:0-23083 GCA_041596595.1 Erythrobacter sp.
GAGAGTCGTCTCCGGCATCCAGCCCACCGGCAAACCGCACCTCGGCAACTACCTTGGCGCGATCGTGAACTATGTGAAGCTGCAGAACGAAGCGCGAGCCACGGGCGGCGAGTGCTTCATTTTTCTCGCCGATCTTCACGCGATCTCGATGCCGCACGACCCCGCCGAACTGACCGCCTCGACCCGCGAAATGGTGGCGACGCTCGTCGCCTGCGGGGTCGATCCGGCCAAGACCGTCCTCTTCAACCAGGCGCAGGTTCCGGCTCATGCAGAGCTTCAATGGCTCCTCAACGGGACCGCACGCATGGGCTGGCTCAACCGCATGACCCAGTGGAAGGACAAGGCGGGCAAGAACCGCGAGGGCCAGTCGATCGCGCTGTTCACCTATCCGGTGCTCCAGGCCGCCGACGTCCTGCTTTACCAGGCCACGCACGTTCCCGTGGGCGAAGACCAGAAACAGCATCTCGAGCTTGCGCGCGATATCGCGCAGAAATTCAATAACGATTTCTGTCCCGAGGATGCCCCGCTCTTCACTCTGCCCGAGCCCTATATCCCGCCCGCCGCAGCGCGGATCATGAGCCTGCGGGACGGCACGGTGAAGATGAGCAAGTCCGATCCTTCGGAAATGAGCCGGATCAGCCTCACCGACGATCCCGACACGATCATGAAGAAGATCAAGAAGGCCAAGACCGATCCCGAACCGCTGCCGAGCGAGGAAGACGGGCTGGCGGACCGCGCCGAGGCGAGAAACCTAGTAGGCATTTTTGCTGCCTTGACCGGAAAGAGCACCTCGGATGTCCTCAAGGAACACGGAGGCCAGGGGTTCGGCGCGTTCAAGCCCGCGCTTGGCGAATTGCTGGTCGAGACCCTCGGCCCGATCAACGCGCGTTTTGCCGAGCTCAAGGATGACGAGGAGGCGCTTGATGCGATCCTTGCTCGCGGGGCCGCCCAGGCGCGTGAGCGTGGTCTACCTACTCTGAACGCTGCCTACAGTGCACTGGGTCTTGTTCGCGGGTGACACAAGGCGCGGTCGGCGTCGCGCACCAAGCTGCCTGACCGATCGTTCAATTGCCGTTCAGCCCAATGGTTTACAAGCAAGCAAGCTTAGTGCCAAACTGCGAATCGAGGTCAGGCACCCGCTAGATCGGGGCCACGTGAGGGGAACGCGAGACCTTGCGCACGGGTGGATGCACTTTGGTGATCGATTAATAGGGTAAGCCATGAAAAATCTCTTCAAGACCTCGACCGTGCGCGTTGCGTTGCCGGTCCTTCTCGCCGCAGGCCTTTCGGCCTGCGCGCCCGCATTCCAGGCCGACGTGTCGCGGTTTGCGACCAGCCTTCCTGCGCCGCAGGGTCAGACTTTCGCAGTGGTGGCGGAAGATCCCAAGCACGCTGGCGGGCTCGAATTCGAGCTGTATTCCGATCTGGTCGGCAAGGAACTCGAGCGGCTCGGCTATGTCAAGGCTGCCTCGCCTGCCGATGCCACGCTTCTTGTCCGGTTCGATTACGGCGTCGATAACGGGCGCGAACGCGTCCGCACCACCGGCAGCGCGTTCCACGATCCGTATTTCGGCCCTTGGGGGCATAGCTGGCGCTTTCGCCGCGGCTATGCATTCGGATTTCACGACCCGTTCCTCGCACCGCCCGAGGTGCGCAGCTACACGGTATACACCAGCGATATCGACCTGAAGATCGATTCGACCGCGACGGGTGAGCGTTTGTTCGAAGGTCAGGCGCAGGCTGTGTCCCGCACCAATCGCCTTCAGGCACTGGTTCCCAACCTCGTAGACGCCCTGTTCACGGATTTCCCCGGCAATTCGGGCGAAACCCTGAGGATCACCATTCGCGAGGATGAAAAGTCCGTGCGCGAGGTTCGGTGACAGGGTAAGATATACTCCCACAACCCTTGGATGGGATGGAAGGCGGCGCCCGGGATCGGCGCCGCCTTTTTGTTGGGCAGCGCCGAAATCGGGCCGGTATCGGTCAGAGCCTTTCGTGGCCTCCGGTCGAACCGAATCCCCCCTCGCCGCGTTCGGTTGCGTCGAGTTGCTCGACTTCACGCCATGTGGCTTGCACCACCGGTGCCAGCACAAGCTGGGCGACCCGGTCGCCGCGGCTGATCGCGAAACTTTCTTCGCCCAGATTGATCATGATGATCTTGAGTTCCCCGCGATAATCCGAATCGATCGTGCCCGGCGTATTGGGCACGGTGATCCCATGCTTGAGCGCAAGGCCCGAGCGTGGGCGCACCTGAATCTCGTATCCCTGCGGAATGGCGAGCGTGAGCCCTGTCGCGACCGCATGGCGCCCTCCCGGCTCCAGAACCACGTCCTCTGCCGATACCACGTCCATGCCCGCCGCTCCGGCGGTGGCATAGGCGGGCAGGTCCAGTCCCGCGCCATGCGGCAGGCGCTTTACCTCGACCGGGACGAGCGGCCCGGTAGGCGCTCCTTCCGAACCAGCCGAGCGGATCATTCGGCAGCCTCGGCTTTGAGCGCGGCGGCGATCCGTTCGACAATCGCCATCGCGACGGCACTCTTGGGCATTTCTTCGAGGCTTTCCACGCTGTCGTCGCTGACAATGTGCACCCGGTTGTCGTCGCCACCCATGACATCTCCCGAGACATCATTGGCGATAATCCAGTCGGCGACCTTGCGCTTGCGCTTGGTCTTGGCGTTTTCGATCACGTTTTCGGTTTCAGCGGCGAAGCCGATCACCAGTTCGGGGCGGTCCGAACCTGCCGCGACGTTGGTCAGGATGTCGGGATTTTCGGTTAGCATGATCGCGGGTGGCGCGGATTTGCGCTTCTTGATCTTTTCCGAGATGTATTCCTTGGGTCGCCAGTCCGCCACGGCGGCAACCATCACCGCGACATCAGCGGGAAGAGAGCCCTTGACCGCTCTGCTCATGTCGTCGGCGCTCTCAACATCGATCCGCTCGACCCCGGCAGGGGTCTTGAGCGCAACCGGACCGGCCACGAGCGTCACCTTCGCACCGAGCGCAGCGGCGGCTCCGGCGATTGCAAAACCCTGCTTGCCGCTCGAACGGTTGGCAATGTAGCGCACCGGATCGATCGATTCCCAAGTTGGCCCGGCGGTGACCAGCACGTGCCTGCCTTCGAGCGGGCGATAACCCGGATCGACTGCGAACGTCTCAGCGTCGTCGACGACGCCCAGATCATCACCTGGGGCTTCCGAGGTGACTTGCGCGAATTCAGGCGGCGCCTTGCGCTCATCGACCATGTGATTGATCGCATCGGGATCGATAGGGGGCGCTGCTCCCGCCGTTCCCTTCTTTGCAAGCAGAGGCCCGGCGAGGTCGGGATCGAAGTCCGGCGCAGTCTCCCCAGCATCAAGCTCTTCGTCCAGCGCTTCGACGCTTTCGCCATCGAGGTTTTCCGAATGCTCTTCGAGAGCGGCAAACTCGGCCTCGATTTCCTCATGACTGCGCTTTGCTGTCGAGCGCGGGATGATCCGCGACAACAACCCGCCCAATCCGGTTGCAGCGGGACTGACTTCTTCTTCGGGCTCGAGAGCCTCGACTGCGAAATCGTCTGCCGCGACGGCTTGTGGAGCTTGCGCTTCCACCTCGATCCCCAGCCGCGCTGCGATCGCGCTCCAGATCGTCTCCGGCTCGGGCAAGCGCCCATAGCCGAATTCGCCGCACGCCATCGCGCCCTGTTCGGGATCGAGCACCTCGACTCCGGCCTTTTGGAGCAAGTCGACATTGCGACGGGTCGACTCGTGCTCCCACATCTTCACGTTCATGGCGGGGACCGCCATCACCGGCTTGTTGGTCGCCAGCAGCAAGGTGGTGGCAAGGTCATCGGCGATGCCTGCTGCCATCTTCGCCATCAGATCGGCAGTGGCCGGGCACACCACGACCAGCTCCGCCTCACGGCTCAGCTGGATATGCCCCATCTCGGCCTCGTTCTTCAGATCGAAGAGGTTGGTATAGACCTGGTTCTCGCTCAAGGCGGCAAGCGACATCGGGGTAACGAACTGCTGCCCGCCCCTGGTCACGACACAGGTCACTTCGCACCCGCCCTTGCGGATGAGACGGACCAGCTCGCACGCCTTGTAGGCTGCGATTCCGCCGCCAACCACCAGCAGGATCCTGGGCGCAGCAGCGGTCACAGCGCACCGCCACGGTGTACAAGGTGAAACAGGTCGATCCCGCCAATCATTTGCGCGCGTTACCTCTTGATGCCGTTAGCGTCACTAGACGTCCAATATCGCCAACCTAGCCGCCGCGCTACCAGCCGCCAATAGCCTAGGCAAAACCGCAAGAAATCATGGGGGCCAATGGTTAATTTTTGTTGAGCGCGCTGATCGAGGGGAAAGGGTGCAAGATACCGAGGATCGTGCCTTCGCACTTCCTTCCGGCAATTGCCCCAAGTCCTTTCAGGTTACCCAATCCAGCCCAGAGCCAGCGCGCCCCACGTCGCGCCCGCCCCTGCGGCGAGCGCCACCAGATAGCCCCATGCCGTTCCACGATGACGCGAACGGCGATCGGTAATCAGGCGAATCTCGGGCAAAGGCGGCGGTTCGGGGGCACCCCCGCGCGGCGGGTAGCGCTCCTCGATCCGCCGGATCAGCGCGGGCAGGCGCAGCAAGGTCTCGGTATCTTCACGAAGCCGATCGGCCAGAGCGGCCTCGGGGCCCAGTTCGTCACGAATCCAGCTTCGGACATAGGGCGCCGACACGTCCCACATATTGATGTCGGGATCGAGCTGGGTGGCGATGCCCTCGACCATCACCATCGTCTTCTGGAGCAGAAGGAGGTGAGGCTGGGTTTGCATGTCGAAATCACGCGTGATCGCAAACAGCCCGTCGAGCATCTGCCCGACCGACAGTTCCTTCACCGGCTTGCCGCGCATTGGCTCACCCACCGCCCGAAGCGCGGTCGCGAACTCGCTGACCGAATGATAGCTCGGCACATATTGCGCCTCGAAGTGGATTTCGGCCACGCGCTGATAATCGCCGGTGGTCAGGCCATACAGGATCTCCGCGAGCCACTGCCTCGCTCGGCGATCGATACGGCCCATGATTCCGAAATCGATCGCGGCGATGGTTCCATCGTCCTCGATGAACAGGTTTCCCTGGTGCATGTCGGCATGGAAGAAGCCGGCGCTGATAGCCTGGGTCAAAAAGCTGATCACCAGCCGCTGCGCGATCGCCTTGAGATCGTGGCCGCGGGCGAGCAATTCGTCGCGCCGGGAAATCTTGATGCCGTCGACCCATTCGATCGTCATCACCCGGCCATTGGTCCGGTCCCAATCGATAGGGGGGATGCGATAGCCTTCAAGCCCGGTCATCGCTTCGGCCAGTTCGGAAGCGGCAGCGGCCTCGCGTCGCAGGTCGAGCTCCGCGTTGGTCCAGCGCTTGAAATTGGCGATGGTGAGACGGGGACGCAGCCGGGCGGCTTCCTCTCCCATCTCCTCGACGTGTGCGGCAGCCCATTCGTAGGTCTGGATGTCGCGCGCAAACTTTTCGCGAATGCCCGGGCGCAGGACCTTGATCGCGACCCGCCTGCCGTCTGAAGTCACACCGCGATGGACCTGCGCGATCGAAGCGGCACCGACAGGTTCCGGCTCTATTTCGGCAAACAGGTTCTCGATCGGCTGGTCGAAGGAGGATTCCATCGACGCGCGAATCTGTTCGAACGGCACCGGGGGCAGGCTGTCCTGGAGCAGCAGGAGATTGCGCGCCGCTTCCTCGCCGACCAGGTCCGGCCGGGTGGCGAGCGACTGACCCAGCTTGATCGCCGCCGGCCCGATCGACTGGAATGCCCCCGCATAATCGCGCGGCCCGTTCTTCCCGGTAAAGGTCGCCCAGCGCGCGAGTTTCACCAGACGCCGCAGTTCGCTGGGCGCGTTCGGATCGTTCTCGATCCCCACCAGCGCGCGGTGACGCGCCAGCGTGATGCCCCACCGCGCAAGGCGGGTTAGGTGGATGAGCGGAGCGGTCATGCCCTCAGTGCGCTCCTGGCCTCTGGAAGGTCCCGCATCATGGCCTTCATATCTTCCAGCCGGAATGGATCGCCACCAGCCCGCCCAGGATCGGCTCGACCCGCGTATTGGCAAAACCGGCCTCGCGGATCATCGCCTCGAATTGCGTCATCGGCGGAAACTTGCGGATCGATTCGGCGAGATAACGGTACGAATCGGCATCGCCCGCAATCGCCTGACCCATGCGCGGGAGCAGCTTGTCGGAATAGAGGTCGTAGGCTTGCTTGAGGCCAGGCCATTCGACCGTCGAGAACTCAAGGCAGAAGAACCGCCCCCCGGGCTTGAGCACTCGCAAGGCTTCGCGAAGTGCGCGGTCCTTGTGCGTGACGTTCCTGATGCCGAACGCGATCGTGTAGGCATCAAAGCTGTTCGAAGGAAACGCGACGTCCTCTGCATTCTGCCTGGTGAAGACGAGGCTGCCCTCGTCAGGCCGGATGCCGCGCTCGAGAGCCCGTTCGGCCCCGACATCGAGCATGTCCTGATTGATGTCCGCCACGGTCACGTGCGCGCCGCGTGCGGCAAGGCGGAAGGCGATGTCGCCCGTCCCACCTGCCATGTCGAGCACCTGCTCACCCTTCTGCGGCTTCACCCGGCGAACGAAATGGTCCTTCCACAAGCGGTGCAACCCGCCCGACATGACATCGTTCATGATGTCGTATTTCTGTGCGACGCTGGTGAAGACCTCGCCGACCCTGCGGGTCTTTTCCTGCGGGGTCACGTTCTCGTAGCCGAACGAAACGAAGTCTTCGGAAGCGGGGGATTGCGGATCGGTCATGGTCGGAGCGCCTTAGATGCAATTGCCCGCAGCGCAAAGGGTGTTAGAGCCGCCATGCAATGCCCGAGCTTCCCGAAGTCGAAACCACAGTCCGCGGCCTGGCGCGCTTTCTTCAAGGCGAGAGGATCGAGCGCGTCGTCCTCAATCGCCCCGACCTACGGCGCCCCTTCCCTCCCGAGCTCGTCCAGATGCTCACCGGCGCGCGCATCACCGGCCTCGAAAGGCGCGCGAAATACGGCCTCCTTCATCTCGATCGCGGAGCCACGCTCATCTTTCATCTCGGGATGAGCGGGCGGTGGCGGATAGATCCGGACGAGCCCGACAAGCATGATCATCTCATCATCGAAACCCGGGGCCATAGGTTTGCCCTGTGCGATCCGCGACGGTTTGGCTCTGTCGATCTTGTCGCGACCGAATCGCTCGATGACTGGCCGCAATTCGCTGCACTCGGGCCAGAACCGCTTGGCCCCGATCTCTCGCCCGAGCACCTCAAGGCGGCGCTCCAGGGCAAGACACAAGCCATCAAGCTGTGTCTCCTCGACCAGAGGATCGTTGCAGGGCTGGGCAACATCTATGTCTGCGAAGCGCTATGGCGCGCGCGAATCCATCCTCGCAAGGCGGGGGGCAAGGTCACAAGGCCGCAGCTGGCACGACTTGTCCCTGCAATCCGCGAGGTGCTCGAAGCCTCGATCGCCGATGGCGGCTCGACATTGCGCGATTATGCCGCGCCCGACGGGGAACTCGGCTATTTCGCGACCCGCTTCGACGTCTATGGCCGCACCGGCGAGGCGTGCAGGCGTAACGATGGCGGCACGATCCGGCGGATCAATCAGGGCGGGCGGAGCACATGGTATTGTGCGAGGTGCCAGCGCTGATCGCCGAGCCTGACGACCGGTGCTTGGGAACGAGCGAATCCTTGACCTCGTCGACCGCACCGACTATGTGCCGCGCTTTCCGGCGGTCGGACTCACAGTCTGGCCCCGATTTTCGACCCAAAACCGAACACGTTTCCCGGTCGCTATGAGCGGCTATCAAGACAGACGCGAGACAGACAGAACCTATGGCCAACACGCCGCAAGCCCGTAAGCGCATTCGTCGCAATGCCCGCCGGACCGAAGTCAACACCGCCCGGATGAGCCGCATCCGTTCCTTCGTCAAGAAGGTCGAGACCGCGCTCGAGTCCGGCGACAAGGACGCCGCCCAGGCTGCTCTGAAGGCGGCGCAGCCCGAACTCGCTCGCGGTGTTTCCCGCGGCGTACTGCACAAGAATACCGTCTCGCGGAAGATGTCGCGGCTGAGCAAGCGAGTCGCCGCTCTCTGATTCGCTTCTCGGGTTGCCGATTCGGCTTCCCGCGCGCTCAAATTGCATGATGAAAATTGATGGGGCCGTGTCTTATGGGCGCGGCCCTTTTGGTGTGCATTGCAGCATTGCGCAGGCTTTACTTGAAAAAAGGGTGGAATCCCCGCGATTCGCATCCCGCTCTTGGTGAAAAATACGTTAATTCAATGTTTTCCACGGCAGTCTGCGGGGTTGCGGTGAGTCAACAGGATTATTTGCGATTATTTGCAATAGATCGCTTGCGCTCGCGCCTCTGGCAGAGTTTATTTGTGATCCACCCGGTGCGGGACACGCCGGGTTCTTACAGTCTGGTCGATAGGGGGCACCCGGAGGCTAATCGCTTTCGGGGGACGGAGAAGTTTTGCCTGTCGAAAATGTTTAATTGCTTCGGATGCGGCTCCGAAATCGGGTTAGTATTGGGGAAATTATGGTACACAAAATTGATAAGGCGCGGGCCACGCGCCGGAAGGCAGACGATGACCTCATGGAAGATGCCGAAGCCGTAAATCTCGCTGCCGACTGGGCAGATATCAGCCAGGGCCTTCGCAAGGACCTTGGACACCAGCTTCACAGTCAATGGATCAAGCCGATCCAGGTCGGATCGATCGACAAGGAGAGCGGAACGCTCGACCTGTTCCTGCCGACCGAGTTTTCGGCAAACTGGGTCAAGGACCGATTCCACGACCGGCTCCAGCTTGCATGGAAGATCGCGCGCAGCGAAGTCCGACAAATCAAGATCCAGGTTCACCCTGGGCGCCGCCAGCTTCCCGAATTGCGAATCGACGATGCCAGGCGTGCCGCCAATGACGGCGCCAGCGTGATCGCCGTCGCTGCCGGAACGATCGGCGATGCAGGCTTCACGAGTTCGGTCGGACTCGACCCGTCTCTGACCTTTGCCGCCTTTGTCACCGGGGAAGCTAACGTGCTGGCCTGCAACGCCGCGCAGCGCATGGCTGCGACCGAGCAGCCGCAATTCTCGCCGCTCTACCTCAAGGCGGCGACCGGCCAGGGCAAGACCCACCTGCTGCACGCGATCGGCCACGCCTATCTGCAGGCTCATCCACGTGCGCGGATCTTCTACTGTTCTGCAGAGCGGTTCATGGTCGAATTTGTCCAGGCGCTCAAAGCCAACCAGATGATCGAGTTCAAGGCTCGTCTGCGCAGCTTCGACCTCCTTCTGGTCGACGATATCCAGTTCATCATCGGCAAGGCCTCGGCACAGGAAGAATTGCTCTACACGATCGACGCACTGCTGGCCGAGGGCAAACGACTGGTCTTTGCCGCGGACCGTGCGCCGCAGGCTCTGGACGGGGTCGAGCCGCGGCTGCTCAGCCGCCTTTCGATGGGGTTGGTCGCCGATATCCAAGCTGCCGATATCGAGCTTCGCAAGAAGATCCTGGTATCCAAGCTGTCGCGCTTCGCTCCGCTGCATGTGCCTGACGACGTCATCGATTTCCTCGCCCGCACGATCACTCGCAATATCCGCGAGCTCGTCGGCGGATTGAACAAACTGATCGCCTATGCCCAGCTTACGGGTCAGGAAGTCTCGCTCAACCTCGCCGAGGAACAGCTCACCGACATCCTTTCGGCCAATCGCCGCCGGATCACGATCGACGAGATCCAGCGCACAGTCTGTCAGTTCTATCGCATCGACCGGAGCGAGATGTCGTCCAAGCGCCGAGCCCGCGCCGTGGTGCGCCCCCGGCAGGTCGCAATGTATCTGTCGAAGGTGCTCACGCCACGCTCCTATCCCGAGATCGGGCGCAAATTCGGCGGACGCGATCATTCAACGGTTATCCACGCGGTGCGACTGATCGAGGATCTGCGTCAGCGCGATGCCGACATGGATGGTGATGTTCGCAGCCTTCTGAGGCAGTTGGAGAGCTAGGTCCCGACTCTTGGCGCCCGCCACGCGTCGGATCATTCACAGGAAAGCCACAGCTTGTCGTCAGGCCTCTCCACAGGCCTGTCGACAGGCTGCGCACATGATGCCAACAGCTTGTCCATGAGCGTGTCCACAAGTCTTTCCCCGGCCCGTCTGGATCGATTTGCGCGTCATATCGTCCTGCCCGAGCTGGGCGGGGCGGGTCAGGTCGCGCTGGCGAAGGCGCATGTCGCAATTATCGGTCTCGGGGGGATCGGTAGCCCTGCCCTGCAATATCTCGCCGCGGCGGGCATTGGTCGCCTGACGCTGATCGATGATGACGTCGTCGATGTATCCAATCTCCAGCGACAGACGATCTTCACCACGCGCGACGTGGGCCACGGCAAGGCGACCAGCGCGCGGCGGTGGCTCGCCAATTTCGACGATGCGCTCGACGTGACGATATCCGATTCGCGAATCGAGAGGGCCAATGCCGGGGAACTGATTGCCGGTGCCGATCTCGTCCTCGACGGAACTGATAATTTCGCCACCCGGCTCGCGGTTTCCGATGCCTGTGTCGCTGAACGCGTGCCGCTGCTATCTGCCGCAGTGGGGCGTTTCCAGGGGCAGGTGGGCGCGTTCGCCGGACACCTCGCTGACCAGCCCTGCTACAGGTGTTTCGTCGGCGACGCCTTCGATGCCGAGGACTGCGATACCTGCGCAGAGGATGGAATGCTCGGTGCGATGGCTGGCTGGGCTGGCAGCTTTGCAGCCCTGCAGGCGATCCGGGTTCTCCTGCAGGGGGTGAGTGCATTGGGCGATCCGGGCTACGGCAAGCTGCACGTGCTCGACGGAACCAAACCTGGCCTCAGAACGCTTTCCATAGCGAAAGACCCGGGTTGCAAGGGGTGCGGATGAGCGACGAAAAGAACTCGAACGATCTCGCCAAGGAACGGACCGATCTCGCCGAGAATCGAACCGACTGGGCCGAAGACCGCACCGTCATGGCGAACGAGCGCACTTTCGCGGGTTGGATGCGAACCGGGCTAGCCGCCGTGGGTATCGGAGTGGGTTTCAACGCGCTGTTCAACACAATGGAACCCGTCTGGGTGCCCAAAGCGATTGCCACGGCCTTCATCATCATAGGGATATTCGTGTTCTGGTCCGCACAAAAAGAGGGGTGCAAGGTGCAGTCTCGTCTCAACGCGCACAAGACCGAACCTGTCGCGACGACCAATCTGCAACTTATCGCTGGCCTAATGGCGCTCGCGAGCGCCGCACTTGCGGTGGCGATCTGGACTCTGCGTTTTCCCGAGGCCTGATTGCAGGATGCGCGGTTTAGCGCGCGTTCGGAGAGATCAGCGTGCCGGCCTTATTGGATTGTATGGCATGAAATTTCGCGCCGACACTTCGAGCAGTCTTCGCACCTCCCACATATCTGCCGGACGCGCGTTGGGCGCAGGTGGCTGCAACTTCTCTGAGGGCGGGAAATTGCCGAGCCCTGCAAAGAGGCAGTGCCAGCTGGCATTCGCGTAATAGCGATGACCGCCATAGGCCTCGTCATTGGCGACGAGCATGTCCTGTTGGCGAAACCACGCGGTCATCATCCGCTTGAGGTTGTCCGACAGCTGGTTGTTCTCTGCGTTGTCACGCCAATACGCGGTGTCGCTACGCTGCGACAGCCGGTAATGTGCGACGATGTAGTCACTTATGCCTTCGTAACGCGCAGCGATCGAAGCGTTGAAGGCGTCGCGATGGTGGTGCGTATATCCGCCGGCCTCAAAAGCCTGGACGAACTCGAGCGCGGTGGCGATGACGATGTGTAGCGCGGTCGCCTCGAGCGGTTCGAGAAACCCCTGCGCGAGGCCGACGGCAAGGCAGTTGCGGTTCCAGCTGTTCTCCAGCCGACCGACCTTCATCTGGAGGAACCGGGCTTCGGGGTCATCTTCTGCAGAGAGGCCAAGTGCGGCACGCAATTCCGCTTCGGCAGCTTCGTCGGAAATGTGGTCCGAGGAATAGACGTAGCCATTGCCGACGCGGCTGGTCAGCGGGATCGACCAGCGCCACCCCGCCGACATCGCGGTCGCTTCGGTCTGCGGTTTAAACGTATACCCGTGAACGGTTGGCAGGACCACCGCCCGGTCGTTGAAGAGATTTTCAGCGAAAGGCAGGAAACGGGCTCCGAGCGCCTTTTCTGATAGCATCGCGCGAAATCCCGAGCAGTCGACGAAGAAATCGCCTTCGACCCGTTCGCCCCCCTCGCAGAGCAGCGCGGCGATGTCGCCGTCCTGCGCACGTTCGACCTCGGTAACCTTGAGCGGCCGGTGCCGGACACCTCGGGCCACCGCCCATTCGCGCAGGAAAGCGCCGAGCTTGTAGGCGTCGAAGTGATAGCCGTAACTTGGCGCGAACGGGAATGTCTCGGCCGGCTGGGGGGCTTTGCCGGTCTCGCTTAGCAAGGTGGCAAGATACCAGTCGTCGGGATGCGCAGGCACGTCCATCGCGTGGCGGGCGAGCAGGCAATTATGGACAAAATGGGGTTCGGTGTGGAGGTCCACTGGCCCTGGAAAGGGGTGATAGTAACTCTCGAAGCCCTTGCGCTCGCTCCAGCCGGTGAAACGAATACCAAGCTTGTAGGTGGCATCACAGGCCTGCATCCATTCGGATTCTGCAATGCCGAGCTGGTCGAAAAAGGCTTTGAGCTGCGGTGTCGAACCCTCGCCTACGCCGATGATGCCGATTTCCGGGCTTTCGACAACGGTGACCGACCCGCCTTTCGCGCCGAAATGCTGCTGCAGCAG
Source organism: Erythrobacter sp. (assembly GCA_041596595.1). Lineage (GTDB taxonomy): Bacteria > Pseudomonadota > Alphaproteobacteria > Sphingomonadales > Sphingomonadaceae > Erythrobacter. The sequence continues at coordinate 12,790 of JBFHIF010000001.1, forward strand.
ACAGGCGGTCATCCAGCCCGCGCTGCCGCCGCCCAGCACGACGAACCGTGGCGGAGAAATTTCGCTCATCGTTCCGTCAGTAACCAGGTGAGCATTTCGGGCAAGCGCGCGTTCCAGGCGATCTCGTCATGCTCGGCACCGGAATATTCACGGGCGGTGAAGTGCTGCCCCTCCTCCCAGCCCGCGGCCCGCAAGGTCCAGCTGACATGGGCCTGGCGTGCAGGGTAATGGGCGTCAAGCGTGGCTGTCCCGTGGTCCATCCAGATCCGGCGTCGCTCTGGCGAGCCTGCCTTTTCAAGGATGTAATCGCGCCAGATTGCGTCTGCCTCTCTGGCGATCTCCAGTTTGTCCGGATCGGCGAGCGGCCAGTGCGAACTTACGCAGCCGGCGCGACCGAAGATGTCGGGGCGCTCGATAGCGGCATAACACGACATGATCCCGCCCATGCTTGCGCCTGCGATGACCGTATGCGCAGGGTCGGTCCGGGTGCGATATTGCGCATCGATCCTGGGCTTGAGATCATCGGCAAGCCATTCAAGATAGCGCGCGGAGATCACCGGCTTGCCGCCCGCGTGCTGATCCATCGCCTCGCGCATCGCCAGGCTGGCATTCGCGTAAGCGAATTGCGGCAGGTATTGCCGGTAGCGGTCCTCGATTGGTGACCAGATACCGACTATAATGACCGGCTCGATCACCCCTGCCTCCGCCAGCGCGGTCACCACCTCGTCTGCATGCCAGACTTTGCCGTAATGCGCCCTGGCGGGGTCGAACAGGTTTTGTCCGTCATGCATGTAGAGCACGCCATAACGCTGTTTGCCGCTGTCATAACCGGGGGGAAGCCAGATCGAAACGCGCTGGTCGGGAAGCCCCGGGACAACGATTCGTTCGATCTCCACGAATCGCGACGGCGAGACTTCGCGCGCCGGTGACATGCAAGCGGCGAGCAGCAAGGTCAGAAGGAGGACGAGGCCTCTCATCCCCCCGGCTTCAACTGGATAGCGAGGCCGCCGCCCGGTGCGACCCGGACCGTGTAACTGTCGCCCTTGGCAAAACTGCGCGTTTCATAGGCGATGTCGTGCCGCTTTTCGGTGAGGTAGGTCGCCTCCGGCCCGTCTTTCCAGATTTTCGCGGTATAGGTCTCGCCCTCTTCGAGGAAATCGAATTCGAGTGTCAGAGTCCGTTCCGTCGCATCGTTTACGCCGCCGACATACCAGTCGTCGCTATTGCGATCCTTACGGGCAAAGATCGCGTAATCGCCGACCGCTCCGGCGATCAGCTTGCTCTCGGACCAGTCGGCCGGAACTTCGCGGATGAATTCCATCTCGCGCGGATGAGCAGCGAGGCTTTCAACGAAGTCTGCTGCCATCTGTATCGGAGAATAGATCGCGAGATAGAGCCCGAGTTGCTTGGCCTTGGTCGAAGCGATCGGCACGCCCTTGTCACCGACCAGGCTAAGCACGCCCGGGGTATAGTCCATCGGGCCGCCCAGCATCCGGGTATACACCAGGGTCGGATCGTGTTCCGGACCATTGTTGAAAGCGCCCCAGGCATTGTATTCCTGGCCCCGCGCACCCTCGCGCGCGACCCAGTTGGGATAGGTGCGGCGAAGCCCGGTATCCTTGACCGGTTCATGCGGGTTTACCGCGATCCGGTTCCTAGCGGCTTCCTTTACGACCTTCAGGTGGTGCTGCACCATGCGCTGGCCGTCATGCCATTCGAATACTTCGCCTTCGCAAGGCTCAGAGACGTCGACATTGCACGAGATGATCCCGCCCGCGTCTGCGACGTAGCCGGTCTTGACCACATCGACCCCAAGTTCGCCGTAGAGCTTCATCGCGTCGGCCAGTTGTGCCTCGTAAACGGCGATGTTGCCGCCGGTCTCGTGGTGGCCGACGAGATGGACGCCTTTTTCGCGCGCATAGGCTGCAACCTTGTCGAGGTCAAAATCGGGATAGCTCTGGGTGAAGCTGTAATCGCGGCCATTGCCGAACCAGTTGCCGTCCCACCCCACGTTCCAGCCTTCGATCAGGATTCCGCGAAATCCGTTATCGGCGGCAAAATCGATATATTCCTTGGCGCGTTCGGTCGTGGCGCCGTGGCGCTCCCCCTGCGCCCAGGTCCAGCGATTGGAGATCATGCCCCACCAGATGCCGATATACTTGGCCGGCTGGAACCACGAGACGTCGCCCAGCTTGTTCGGTTCGTTGAGGTTCAATTCAAGGTCGCTTTCCACGAGCCCTGCGGCATCATCGGCAATGCGGATGGTGCGCCAGGGCGTGTGAAACGCCCCTTCGCGCACAACCTTGGCTCCGCGGCTCGAGGGCGAGAGCGTGGCGCGAAAGGCGCGCCCATCCTTGCGCTTGAGCCACATGCCCGAATAATCGACCAGCGCAGCCTCGTGGAAGGACAGATGCGTGCCGTCGTCGAGCCGGACGGTCATCGGCGTATGCGCGACCGACACGCCTTCGATCGGCGTCTCGTTGTAGAGATATTCGTAGCGATTGAACTCGCCGCCCGGGATCCACCATGCGGTGCCTTCGGGCGCGATGACGAATTCGGTCAGCTCCTCGGCGATTCGAGTCGGCGATCCGTCCTCGCGCTCCGGAAATTCGTAGCGAAAGCCGATACCATCATCGAAGACTCGCATCCGCACCGAAAGGCGCCTTTTCGACGTCTCACGTGTTTCCTGAAACGTGACCAGCAATTCGTTATGGCGATCGCGCACGAAGCGTCGTTCGCCCCAGGGCTGCTCCCAAGTCGTGTCGACCTCGGTCGAAGCCTCGCCGACCACGGCGAAATTGCGCCGCATGGGTTCGGCATCGGTGAAGAGAAAGCCGAGATCGCTTTCTGCGATCAGTTCCTTGCCGTCGCGCATGACCCGGTAGAACGGCACCCCGTCACCGTCGACTTCCATTTCGACCGTGATCCGCCCGTCTGGAGAACGAACCTCTGCAGCGGCGAGAGGCGTTGCGAGGGCAAGCGCCGAAACGGCGGTGAGTAAGTGGCGCATCGGGTCAAATCTCCAGTATCAGCAGGCCGAATGGCGGCAATCGGTCGGGGGTGGCATCGTTGGCGGCGAAGACGATCGCGCCCGACGCATCGGAAAGCATCATCTCCCGGTCCGTCAGGTTGAACAGGCAGCGCAGGCGCTGGCCCTTCGCATCGCGGGTAAAATCAAGAAGCCCATCTCGCGCGCTGCAATTCGCGACCGAACCCTGACGCAGCGCCTCATGGCTCTTGCGCAGGGCAATGACTGACCGGGTGAACGCCAGCACAGAACCGCTCTCGCCTTCCTGCCTGTCGACCGCGCGGCTTGCGTTGTCCTCGCCCAGCGGGAGCCACGGGGAAGCGGTCGTAAAACCGGCCGCAGGCTGGTCGGAATTCCAGGGCATCGGCGTGCGCGCGCCGTCGCGTGATAGCGTGAGCGGCCAGTTGGCGATCGCTTCGGGATCGTGCAGCTGATCGAAAGGTATTTCGACCTGGGTCAGCCCCAGTTCCTCGCCGTAATAGAGGATCGCATTGCCGCGAAGGCTCAGAAGCAGAGTGATCTTCAGCCGGGCAAAGGCGTCGCGATTTTCGGGAGCGCACCAGCGTGAAAGCGCCCGCGGGGCATCATGGTTCTCGAACGCCCAGCTAGGCCATCCCAGATCTGCATCATCGGGCCATTTCGAAAGCGCGCTACAAACCAGTTCGGGCGTCAGGCGATCGGCGTAGAGGAAGTCGAACCCGTAGGCCGAGTTCAATCGTTTCTCGCCATGCGTAAACGCCTTCATTTCACCCTCGGCCTCATCGCCGCCGACCTCGGCCACGGTGAAGATCGCGCCATAGCTGTCGGTTATCTCGCGGATGCGTTCGAGGAAGCCCGGAATGTCAGGGTGCGACATGTTGTAGAGCTTGCGCTGATAGTCGAAAGGCCGGGTGCGCGGCCTGTCGTCGTGAGGCAGAGCCGGATTGTCCTGCAGGCCCGGGTCGCACATCAGGAAATTGAGAGCATCGAGACGAAACCCGTCTACTCCCCGGTCGAGCCAGAAACGCGCGACCTCGAGCAAGGCCGACTGAACCTCCGGGTTATGCCCGTTCACCTGAGGCTGGCAGCTGAGGAAGTTGTGCAGGTAATATTGCCCGCGACGCGCGTCCCAGGTCCAGGCGGGGCCGCCGAACACGCTTTGCCAGTTGGATGGCGGCGAGCCGTCGGGCTTCGCATCGGCCCAGACATACCAGTCCGCCTTGGGGTTATCGCGGCTCTGTCGGCTCTCCTCGAACCAGGGATGTTCGTCCGAGGTATGCGAGTAGACCTGATCGATCAGCACCCTCAGCCCGAGCGCATGGGCACGGGCCACGAGTTCGTCGAAATCCTCGAGCGTGCCAAAAAGCGGATCGACGCTGGAATAGTCTGACACGTCATATCCGAAATCGCGCATCGGCGACTTGAAAAACGGGCTGATCCAGATTGCGTCGACACCCAGAGAGGCCACGTGATCAAGCCGGCGGGTAATGCCCGGCAGGTCTCCCACCCCGTCGGCATTCGAATCCTGAAAGCTGCGCGGATAGATCTGGTAGATCACCGATCCTTTCCACCAGGGAAGTTCTCCGTGTTGACGGGAAGCGTGGTCGATCGCGGATGCCATGCGACTACTCACCACCATCCGATTTGAGTTCGCAGGCGGCATAGCCAAATGCAGGCAGGGTCATGACCACCGATCCGGGCGCAGCGACATTCGCTGCGCATGGACCGGTCAGCGGAGTAACCTTTGTCACCTTCGCATCAATTTCGATCGCGCGGGTTATCGCCTTGTCGCTCGTGTTGAAGACGAGCAGCACACGTTGGCCGCTTTGCGGGTCCTCTCGGGTGAGTGTAAACAGGCCCGGTTCGCGGTCAAATGTCCCGAAGCGATGGCGCCCGGTCTTGAGAGCGGGATTGGCGCGCCGCAAGGCCGAAAGGTTCGCGATCTGGCGATAGAGCGGATGCGCTGCGTCGAAATTGTCTTCCGCAGTGGTTGCAACTGTTCCAAGCAACGTGTTGTCGTTATAGGCTGCGACCTGGCTAGCGAACATGTCCTCGCGGGCGAGCTGGTCGTTGCCATCAGATACGAACCCCTGCTCGTCACCGTAATAGATCGTCGGAACGCCGCGCAGCGTGAGCAGCATGGCATTGCCGAGCATCGTGCGGTCGAGCAATTCCTGGCTGCTCGCATCGGGATTGGCCTGTTTCACGAACATCGAGAATCGGCCCATGTCGTGATTGCCGAGGAACGTGGGGTTCTGCTGCGCGGTATCTTCGCCGCGGGCATAGAGAACGTCACCGCGGAGCATTTCGTAGAGGACTTCGGGGCTTGCATTACCAGCGACGACTGCCTGAACCGCGGCCTGGAAGGTGAAGTCGAGCACGGACGGCATCTGGTCGCGGATCGTGTATTGGTGGAGCCCACCGGGCTGCGGGCCGCCCCAATAGACCTCGCCGAAAATATGGAAATTGGGGATCCCGGCATCCCGCGCCCGCTGCTGGATGGCCGGGACGAAAGCCTGCCAGAACTCTGAATTGACATGCTTGACCGTGTCGATGCGGAAGCCGTCGATGCCAAAGCGGTCGATCCAGTCGCCGAAGATCTCGATCATCCCCTCAACCACACGCGGATGCTCGGTGAACAAATCATCGAGGCCGGCAAAATCGCCATGGACCGCGCTCTCGCCCCACCACTCGCTATTGCCACGATTGTGGTAATAGATCGGGTCGTTGAGCCAGCCGGGGACCTTGACGTCCTTCTCATCATCCGGGACGACCGGCGTGTAAGCGTAGGCTGGGTCGGTCAGCTTCGCCCAGTTCGCCGGGGCGTCATTTCCGTCGCCGGCAAACCCTTCGTTGATCCGCTCACCTTCAGGTCCGCCCCGGGTCGAGTAGGGATAAGCGCCCTTGCTGCGGTAATCGTAAACGCCCTCGGCATACTGAATGACGTCGGCGGTGTGGTTGGTGATGATGTCCATGTAGACCTTCATTCCCCGCGCATGGGCGGCGTCGACGAAGGCCTTGAATTCGGCATTGGTCCCGAAATGCGGATCGATGCTGGTGAAGTCGGTCACCCAGTATCCGTGGTATCCCGCGCTTTCATCACCCGGCGGTCCCTGAACCGGCTTGTTCTTGAAGATCGGGGCGAACCATATCGCGGTAGCCCCCAACCCCTGGATATAATCGAGCTTCTCGACGAGGCCTTTTAGGTCGCCGCCATGATAGAAGCCCTTGTGTGCCGGGTCATAGCCGCTCTTCAGCCGATCTGCAGGCAAGCCGCCGGTATCGTTACCGCGGTCGCCGTTGGCGAAACGGTCGGGCAGGACGAAATAGATCACTTCCGCGCTGGGTGCGCGGGCGCGCAGTTCATCGAGCGCGCCGGCGGTTGGGGCCGAAGCGGGCGCCTGCGCTGTTGCAGGCAGTGTCGTGCAGCCGGCGAGAGTGGCGAGGAGAAGAGGCAAAGCGATACGCATCAGGCGGGAAACCTCGTGTGGGAAGGGGCGGCGCGCGATCCTCCCGAGCGGGCGGGATCGATATAGGCGCGCAGGAACGGGGCGTGATCAGGCATGGCGTCGACCAGCTTGTGCTGTTGCTCGGCCATCCCCGAAAGGAACCGATCGAGTTCGGCGGCAGGCATCGCGTCGGCAAGCGGGTTATATCCGGCGGGTTCGATACCCTGCCCGACCAAGACCTGCAGCCAGCCAGGCTCGGTGAACAGTTCCTCATGCTCGCGCTGGATGTGTCCGCCCGCCTGGAATGTCGCTATCTTGTTGGAGAGGCTCTCGGGCAAGTCGATGTTTCGACAGCGATCCCAGAAAGGCTCGCCCTCACGCGCATTGGCCCAGTAATGCAACACTAGGAAATCGCGGATCCGGGTCCATTCGAAGCTCGCCTGGCGATTGAACTCTGTCCGCATGGCGGGGGCTACCGTCTCTCGAGGGAGCATTTGCAAGAGCCGGGCGATCGAACTCTGGACGAGGTGGATGCTGGTCGATTCGAGCGGCTCCATAAAGCCCGCCGCAAGGCCAAGCGCGAGGCAATTGTGCGACCACTGCTCGCGCCGCATCCCGGTCGTGATGCGCAGGGTTTGCGGATCTCCTGTCGGCTCGCCGTCGAGACTGGCAAGCAGGATCCGAACCGCCTCGTCCTCGTCCATGAAATCCGAGCAGAAGACGTGGCCGTTGCCGATGCGGTGCTGGAGCGGGATACGCCACTGCCATCCCGCCCTGCGCGCTGTTGCGCGGGTATATGGCGTAAAGTCCCCTTTCGCCTCGCACGGCACCGCGATCGCCCGGTCGCAAGGGAGCCAATGGCTCCAATCGTCCAGCTCAACGCCTAGCGTCTTGCCGAGCAAGAGCGAGCGGAACCCGGTGCAATCGAGAAAGAAACCGCCTTCGATCCGACGATCACCGTCGAGGCGGACTGCGGTGATATCGCCGGTTTCTGGATCGCGCTCGACATCTGCGATCGTGCCTTCGACCCGGCGGACACCGTGCGCTTCGGCATAACAACGTAGATAGGCCGCGTAGAGCGACGCATCGAAATGGTAGGCCCACGGCATATCCGGGACCGGCTGGCCTGAGCCCTGCCGATAAATCTGCATCTTGCCCGCGCGCGCCGCACGGTCGTTGAGGCTGTAATCCGACAAAGGCCCGGCCTTGCCTTGGGCGCGGGCGCGCAACCAGTAATGCTGAAAGGGCAATAGACCGGCGCCCTGCCCGACATGGCCGAAAGCGTGGAGATAGCTCATCCCCTCGCCCGACCAACCCTTGAATTCGATCGCCAGCTTAAAGGTGCCGCGTGTCTCGCGCAGGAATTCAGCCTCATCAATTTCCAGCGCCGCATTGAACAGGCGGATCTGCGGGATCGTGGCCTCGCCCACCCCGATCGTTCCGATGGCATCGGATTCGATCAGCACGACCTCGCGATTGGCGAACCGCCCGAGCGCAGCGGCTGCCATCCATCCGGCGGTCCCTCCGCCGGCGATTACAATCGGACTGGGAGGCCGATCCGTCATCGGAAGAAACCGTCGCCTGGTGCCGGAATGCGTGCCTGCGCGATCATGCTGACAGCCTTACCGAAAAGCGAGAGGGAGGACAGGCACATGCACTGCCCCCCACCCCGATCTTTCTCACCGGAAACGGTAGGTGAAGCCTGCAAGGAAACGGCGCCCGTAGGTCTGGTAGTCGATTACCTGCAAGGGATTGCCGTTGCCATTGATCGAGACGAACGGTTCGTCTGTCAGGTTCTGGCCCTGGAAATAGACGGCAAGCCCATCAAGCGGCCCGCTCTCGAAATCGTATCCGACCTGGGCGTCGACGATCGTCTCGGAAAGCGCGTTGCGCCGCGTCGGCGATCCCCCGAAGCCGGTGAAGTCACCGAGGAAGCCCGAACGATGGCGAACGCTTCCGCGTGCGTTGAAGCCGCCGAGTTCGTAGTAAAGCGTCCCGTTGGCGACCCACTCGGAATAGCCGGGGATCTGGTCGACATTGCCGAAAGCATCCTCGACCTTGGTCTCGGTCCAGCCGAGGCCACCGGTGAAACCGAAGCCATTCAGTGCCGGGGTCACGAGGTCGAACGGCAGGGTCACTGCCAGTTCCGCCCCGTAGAAATCGCCCCCGCCGGTATTGGTCGGAGCATCGAGAAAGCCGATCGTGCTCGGCGGAGTCGGGCCAGCGGGGAGCGGCAGCCCGGCATAGTCGAACTCGAACCGGGCCTGGTCGATGTAGCTGGTGATGTCCTTGTAGAACAGCTGGGCGGCGATCACCCCGCTGGTGCCGAAATATTTCTCGAACGTCAGGTCGAGCGCGTTGGCACGATAAGGCCGCAGCCGCGGATTGCCCCCGCCGCCGCTGATGAACGGCGCGGTCCCTGTCGGGCTGCCACCGACATTGAAATCGAGCCCGTAGCCGATCGCCGCGCGCATCGCGTCGAGACGCGGACGCTGGATCTGCCGGCTCGCGCCCAGACGGATCACGAAATCGCTATCGAACCGCAGCGACAGGTTGAGGCTGGGCAGCACGTCCCAATAGGCATCGCCAAGCGACACCGGCGTCTGCACGCCTCCGGGGAAGGCAATGCCCGAGGAGTTCTGCACCGTGTTGATCGCCTGGACCCCGACATTGCCTGTCAGGTCGGCAGAACCGAGCCGTGAACCAATATCCGCCTGGACATACATGGTCATCAGGTCTTCGGAAATCTGGTAAGCCTTCGCCGGAATGTCGTTCGACAGGTTCGCCTCGAGCACATAAGTTCCGTTAGCGATGAGTGCGCGCGGGTCATAGCTGACCATCGGGCCGAGGCCGAGATAGCTCAGATCGGTCGGCTCGAGAAGCAGGCTCGACGGGATCGGAAGCTCCAGCGCACCTCCGGCAAGCCGGATGAAGAACTCGTCCGGAACCAGCGACTTGTCGCGGTTCGTGTAGTTCATCCCGGCCTTGACGCTGCTGATAAACCCGTCCGTCAGCGACTTCTCCACATGCACGCGGAACTGCATCAGTTCATCATCGACGATACGGTCGTTGAAATATCCGGCCTGCCTACCGCCACCCCAACCGAGCGGATCGGTCAGAACGATGATGTTGGGGTTCGAATAGTCGAGCGTCGAGGTGAAGAACGCACCCTTCTCGCTCTGCTGGAAGGTGATGTTGTCGCTCGCCCCGTTGAGCGCCCCCACCCCGGTTCCGGCATAGCTTTCAAAGCTGAGTTCGCGGCGATCGGTGCGCGAATAGCCGAAATCGAAGAAAGCGCTCCAGCCGTCATCGCTTTCGTGCTCGATGTTGAGCCCGCCCGACATGAGTTCGGCCTGCTTGTTGAAGATGTCGTTGCGCACCACGCCTTCGACCGTGGGGAAATTGCCCGACACCACGGTATTGTTTTCATACTGGAACGAGGCGGGATCGGCTGTGGCACCAAAGCAGAACGCGGAATTGCGATTGAGCGGATCGTTGGGATTGACGCAGAAGCCTAGCGGCAATTCGACGCCGCGCTTGATCTGGTCGTCCTCGAAATCGGAATAGAACGCGTCGAGTGTGACCGTCCAGTTGGGGGTCGGGGCGTACTGTACCGTCCCGGTAAGACCGAAACGCTTGAGCTGGGTGGAGGTCACGAAGCTCTTCGACCCGCCGATCAGGGCCGAGTTGTTCGGGCCGCCGGCATAACCCCAGGCGTTGAATTCCTGCAGCTGATAGGGCTCGTCGACATAGGATGCAGAAAGAGCGACACCAAACGTGTCGTCGGCGAACTTGTCGGCCCACGCGGCGTTGACCCTGTAACCGAATTCATTCGATC
>JBFHIF010000002.1:0-20067 GCA_041596595.1 Erythrobacter sp.
CGATCGGGTTGAGCTTGAGCGCGCGCGAAGCCAGCGCGGCGCCGATGCCCAGCCCGAGCAGGGCGATAGCGGGCTGGATCGTCTCGACGATCGCCTGTGCTTCGTGAAGTTCGCCTGCCATCGTGATCGCCCCTTGGTGAGGGGTTCGAGATGGGCGCTCGGCACCATTCTGGCAAGATGACGAGCGGTTCGTGTTGCTCCGCCCCGCGCTGCTGGCTATCGCGCGGGAACGATCTGGCTCTGGCCGGGCGGGTGTGGCGGAATGGTAGACGCCGGGGACTTAAAATCCCCTGACCTTTGGTCGTGTGGGTTCGAGTCCCACCACCCGCACCACACGCGACAGCACGCATGTCCGCGCGCGGGGGATCAACGGGAAACCCGCAATGCCAGCGTTATCGTCGCCTTAACGAGATTGCGGCTAGTCCATTTCACTAGCGATGAGACGGATCGACGGCTTCGGCTGCGGTTCAGAGCGATCAGGCGGACGCACATGGAAGTATTTGCTAATTCAATACAGGCAGATAGCCCTGATCCCCAGGTGGACGACCAGCGCGCCGCGCCGCGCTTCACCCTGCTGATTCGCGCCGCCCGGCTGGTAACGGATAGCGGCGAGTTCGTGTGCGTGATTCGTGACGTTTCCGAAACCGGGCTCAGCGTCAGGATGTTCCATGCCATGCCCGGAGGCGACCGGCTCGAGCTGCACATGCCCGGCGGCCGGCGATATTCCATTCGCAATGTCTGGACCCGCGACAACGAAGCGGGGTTCGAATTTCTCGAGCCGGTTCAGGTCGCCGAACTCATCACCGAGGCGGGCATGTATCCCAAGCGGGGCGTGCGCATCGGGGTGCATTTTCCTGCCACGATCGGCACGCTGACCCAGCAATATGACATCCTGGTCGAGAACCTGTCGCAGCAGGGCGCGCGCTTCGAATGCGAGGGCCGCCTCGCGATCGACCAGTCGCTGCGCTTCGAAGGCCCCGGATTCAAGGAAGTTCGCGCCAAGGTCCGCTGGCGCCGCGACAATCGCTATGGCGTGGTGTTCGACGACACGCTCGCTCTGGGCGATTTCGCCCGGCTGGTGGCAAGGTTGCAGAACCCGTCGCTGCTATAACGCTCAAACGCGCCCGAAAGCGCGATATTTCGCCAGCCGTAGGCTCGCATTTACCCGCTGCTAACCATTTTCCTTCACCCCTGCAGGATGAAACCGGCGCGAAGCGCCAGACGGGGGTTTGTCAATGCAAGTGAACGAGGGCAGCCGGCCCGGAATCATCGAAACCGACGTGGCGATCATTGGGGCGGGACCGGCCGGGCTGACCGCCGCCTATCTGCTCACCAAGGCGGGCAAGAGCGTCGTCGTGATCGAGAAGGATCCCCATTACGTCGGCGGCATCAGCCGCACGGTCGAACATGAAGGCTATCGGTTCGACATTGGCGGCCACCGGTTCTTCTCGAAGTCGCAGCAGGTCGTCGACCTGTGGAACGAGATCCTTCCCGACGACTTCATCCAACGCCCGCGGATGAGCCGGATCTATTACGAGGGCAAGTTCTACTCCTACCCGCTGCGCGCTTTCGAGGCGCTGGGCAATCTGGGTGTGTGGCGTTCGACCGCCTGCATGCTGTCCTATTTGCGTTACAAGCTGTTCCCGATCCGGGACGTGAAAAGCTTCGAGGACTGGACCACTAACCAGTTCGGCAAGAAGCTCTACTCGATCTTCTTCAAGACCTATACCGAGAAGGTGTGGGGGATGCCGTGCGACGAGATGAGCGCGGACTGGGCGGCGCAGCGGATCAAGGGGCTTTCGCTCTGGAACGCGGTGACCGACGGTCTCAAGCGCAGTCTTGGCCTCAACAAGAAGCCCAATGACGGACAGGCGGTCAAGACGCTGCTCGAAACCTTCCGCTATCCCCGGCTCGGCCCGGGCATGATGTGGGAAGCCGCGCGCGATCACGTCATTGCAAGCGGCAAGGGCACGGTCCTGATGGGCCATGCGCTCGACCGGCTGGCGAGCGACGGAACCGGCTGGACGCTGTCTGCACAAGGGCCGGATGGGAAAGTCCAGATCCGCGCCAGCCATGCGATCAGTTCGGCCCCGATGCGCGAGCTGGCGCGCCGCATTCATCCGCTGCCCAAGAGCACCCTGCAGGCGAGCGAACTCAAATATCGCGACTTTCTCACCGTCGCGCTAATGGTCCGCTCGGACGACCTGTTTCCCGACAACTGGATCTATATCCACGATGACCGTGTGCAGGTCGGCCGGGTGCAGAACTTCCGCAGCTGGTCGCCCGAAATGATCCCGCAAGACGACATGGCCTGCGTCGGGCTCGAATATTTCTGTTTCGAGGGCGACGGGCTGTGGTCATCGAGCGACGAGGACCTGGTCGCGAAGGCCACAAGCGAGATGGAAATCCTCGGCCTGTGCGACTCGCGAAAGGTGGTCGGCGGAACGGTGGTCCGGCAGGAAAAGGCCTATCCGGTCTATGACGACGAATACGAGGCCAATGTCGCCGCGCTGCGCGACGAGCTGGAAGAGCGGCACCCCACTTTGCACCTCGTCGGGCGCAACGGGATGCACCGTTACAACAACCAGGATCACGCGATGATGACCGCGATGCTCACGGTCGAGAACATCCTCGCAGGCGAGCGCATTTACGACACGTGGTGCGTGAACGAGGACGCCGAATATCACGAGGCCGGTGACGAGGGCGCGGGGACGACCCTGCCGATCGGAGACGAGCACGCACGCCCGCTCTCGGACGACCAGGCCGCCGCGCTGGCCAGCGTCCGCGCCGTGCCCGAACGCATCGCCTCCTCCTCAGCGCAGGACAAGCCGGTCCGCAGGTCGGCATGACGTCATGACACGCTTCCTTGCCACCCTTGCCGCCCGGCTCAGCGACATTCGCTTCGTGCGCTACGTGCTGGCAAGCCTCGGTGCGCTGGCGGCGGACATGGGCGCTTTTCTCGCGCTGCTAAGCGCGGGAATGCCCGCTGCGCCCGCCTCGGCGGCAGGCTACTCGCTGGGCATCCTGATTCACTGGCTGCTTTCGAGCCGCGCGGTGTTCGCCGATGGGGTCGCCGATAGCGGGATCGCTCGCACCCGGCAAAAGGCCCTGTTCGTTGTTTCGGCGCTGGTCGGGCTGGCCTTGACAACCACGATCGTCGGCCTTGGCGCATGGACCGGAATCGATCCGAGGATCGCCAAGCTGGTCGCGATCGGCGTGTCGTTCATGGCTACATGGCTGCTGCGCGCGAATATCGTCTTTCGCCCCGCAGTGCCGGGCGCGGACGCGGAGTGAAGCAATGCTGGTCGAACGCCGCCGTTCCGCCTTTCCGGCCGAGTTCATAGCCCGCGTCGCGATAGCCTGGGGCCTTGTCTCGGCGCTCCTCGTGGCGGTTCACTGGGCTGCGATCAGTGCCGGAAGGCTCCCCGATCCCGATGACGCGCTGCGACTGGTCCAGGTTCGCGACCTGCTGGCGGGGCAGGGATGGTTCGACCTCACCCAATATCGCATTGATGCACCCGGCGGCGGTGTCGCCATGCACTGGTCCCGGATCGTCGATCTGCCGCTTGCGCTCGTGATCCTCGCGCTCGCGCCGATCCTCGGCCAGCCCGGCGCGGAAGCCGCCGCGCTTGTCATCGTGCCGCTGGTCACGCTGGGCATCGTCATGATGCTCGCGGCGCGGATCGCGTGGCGGCTCATGGGCGACGAAGAAGCCACCCTGACCTCGTTGGTGCTGGCGATATCGGTCCCGGTCCTGTTCCAGCTCTCGCCGATGCGGATCGATCATCACGGATGGCAGATTGTCTGCGCGCTTGTTGCGGTTAACGGGCTGATGGCGCGTTCGCCGGTCACGGGGGGGCGGGTCATCGGCGTGGCGCTCGCCACCTGGCTGGCAATCTCGATCGAAGGCCTTCCATTCGCGGCTGCGTGTTTCGGGATGCTGGCATGGCGCTGGCTCAGGCACAGGAACGAGCGCGTCTGGCTGGTCAATGCGATCCAGTCCTTCGCTCTGTCCGGGCTCGCGCTGTTCGCCGCGACACGCGGGCTGGGCAATCTCGAGACCTTTTGCGACGCGATCGGCCCGGTCCATATCGCCGCTTTCGTTGTCGGCGCGGCTGTCCTGACACTGCTCGCGCGGTGCGAACCGGTGCCGCAGGGCGTGGTCCTCGCAGGGTTCGCTCTCACCGGAGCGGCAGCCCTAGCCATCGTGCTGTTCGCCGCCCCGCAATGCGCAAGCGGAGGGTTCGCAGGGCTCGATCCGGTGGTCGCTCGCGAGTGGCACGCCAACGTGCTCGAAGGTCGGCCGATCTGGGAGCAATCGCTTGCGGATGCGCTGCAATACGCGGTCACGCCGCTTATTGGTCTTGCTGCCGCTTTTCGCATCGCGAGACGGTCGCACGACTGGCTTGCGCGGTTCTGGTTCGATTATGCGCTGCTGCTTCTCGCGGCCTTGCTTGTCGCTCTGTTCGTGGCGCGCGCCGGGGCGGTGGCCTGCGTCCTCGCTGCGCCGCCGCTGGCGTGGCAGGTGAACCGCTGGCTCCGCCATATCCGCAAAATGGACGCGCCGATTCCGCGGATCGCTGCCACCGCGCTGCTGGCTTGCGCCCTGCTCCCCGCCATTCCCGCCATGCTGCTTGCCAGCGCGGTCCCGGCGAAGGCTGCCAACGATGCCGGGATTTTCGCAACCGATCAGCGCTGCGCGATCGCCGATCATGCCGATCGGCTTCGCGCGCTTCCCCAAGGCGAGATATTCGCGCCGCTCGATCTTGCGCCCGGCCTGCTGCTCGAAACCGGTCACAGCGTGGTCGCCAGCGGTCACCATCGCGGCGATGCGGCGATGCGGCTGCTGCTCGAAACCGCGACCGGCTCGCCCGATGCCGCGCGACGGATATTGATCGCACGCGGCACCACGCTGGTGGTGGCCTGCCCTGCGATGAGCGAGATGCGCGGCTATGCCCGGCGCGCGCCCGACGGGTTTGCCGCCGCGCTGGCGAGCGATTCACCGCCTGCCTGGCTGGAAGAGATTGCGCTTTCCGAAGGCTCGCAGCTGAAGGTCTGGCGCGTCAGGCCGGATTGAATTTCAACGCCAGCCCGTTGATGCAATGGCGCTTGCCCGTCGGACGCGGACCATCGCCGAAAATATGTCCCAGATGTCCGCCGCAATCGGCGCAATGCACTTCGGTGCGCGGATAGCCGATCTTGTAATCGGTCGAAGTCCCGACCGCGCCCTTGTCAATCGCGCGGTAGAAGGATGGCCACCCGGTTCCGCTGTCATATTTGTGAGCCGAGGAATAGAGCGAATTGCCGCACCCCGCACAGGCATAAACGCCCGCGCGCTTCTCCTTGTCGAGCGGGTGCGAATAGGCGCGCTCGGTCCCGGCTTGGCGCAAGATCCGGTATTGCGCGGGGGAAAGCCGACGCCGCCACTCTGCATCGCTGCGCTGGACCGGGAAATTGCCGCTGGCATGGGCGGGCGATCCACCGCACGAGGCCAGCAGGGGCACGGCAATGGCGGTCGCCGCACCGGCAAGGACCCGGCGACGGCTATAGGGGAGCAATTTCATCGCGGTCCTCCTGTCGAAAACGAATTGCGCTTTCTACAGATACGCAGGCACGCGCGAGAAGGTTGCAGCTAGAATTCGGTGACCTCGACCTCGAGCTTGCGGAAGCCGTGGACGAAATTCGCGCGTACCCTTTCGACCTCGCCCTTCACGCTGACCCGCATCCGGCGCTTATGCATCTCCTCGAGCAGGACGCGCAGCTGCAGCTCGGCCAGCCGCGCGCCCACGCAGCGGTGGATGCCGTAACCAAAGGCGATGTGGCGGCGCGCATTCTCGCGGGTGATGTCGAGCTTGTGAGGATTTTCGAACACGCTCTCGTCGCGGTTTGCGCCGAGATACCACAGCACCACCTTGTCACCCTTGTGGATGGTCTGCCCGAAGACCTCGGTGTCCTCGGTGCAGGTGCGGCGCATATGCGCGAGCGGGGTCTGGAACCGCAGGCATTCCTGCACCGCGTTCGGGATCAGGTCGGGGTTCTGTTCGAACAGCTCGCGCTGGTCGGGGAAGGTATCGAGCGAGTGGATGATCCCGCTCATCGTATTGCGGGTGGTATCGTTGCCGCCGACGATCAGCAGGATCAGATTGCCCATGAATTCCTCGGGGCTCATCTTGTTCATCGCGGGGCTGTGGATCATCATCGAGATGAGATCGTCGCCCGGTTCGCTGTCCTGCGTCCGCTCGATCCAGAGCGACTGGAAATAGGCTGCCATCTCGTGGAGGAACCCCCAGCGCATCTCGTCGAGCTCGCGCACAGCGGCAAGCTCGGTGTCGCCCGACCAGTCGGACCAGAAGGTCAGAAGACGCCGATCCTCCCACGGGAAGCCAAACAGGATCGCGAGCATCCCCGTGGTCAGTTCGATCGAGACCTTGTCGACCCAGTCGAAGACTTCCCCGCGCGGCAGCGAGTCGAGCAATTCGCCGGTGCGCAGCCTGATCTCGTTCTCCATGTCGCCCATCGCGCTCGGGGTGAACTTGGGGGCGACGGTGCGGCGCTGGCCGGTATGTTCGGGCCGGTCCATCGCGATGAACATCGGCACGTCGCGCCGGTTCGCGCCGCGCTTGGCAAGTTCCTCCTCGCTTAGCCGTTCGAGGATCGTGATCCCGCCATGTTCCCAGCTCGAGGAGAAGATTTCGGGAAGCGCCTCGATATGCTGGATCGCCTTGTGCCCGACCACCGCCCAATATGGGCCAAACGGGCTTTCGGGAATGTAATGCAGCGGCCCTGCATCCTGCATTTCCTTGAAGATCGGCTGCCAGCGATCCTCGTAATAGATGTCGGAACGGCTCACGTCCCATTTATGGGTGTGGACCGGGCGTTCCTCGGGGTGCTTGTCGTAATGCGCTTTCAGGGCCTCGTGCGCGCTCGGCGCGCGGCGGACCTCGGGGCGTTGCGGTGCCATGGTGGCCATGTCTCTCTCCCGGCGGGGCGATCGATGTCGCGCCTCGCTCTCACCCACCATCCTGACGCAACCTGCGGTGCTGTCAACACTCGGTTTCGAAATGCGACTTAAATCGCCGGAGACCGCCTACCGCCCAGCCACTTCTTGCGCTTCTTGACCGAGCCGGCTCCGCCCGATTTCATCACCTTCCGGCGGAACAGGATCGATCCGCCCTTAACCAGCAGCGCGACCGAGAGCGCCTGCCAGGCCAGCGCGGCCGCGTGAGTCCACAGCACCGGTTCGATCGCGGCCCGGGCGAGCATCGCGAAAGGCGAGGAGAGCGGAAAGATCACCGCGCTGATCTCGGCAGCCGATCCGGTCGTGGTGACATTTGCGGCGGCGAGGAAGAACACCATCAGCTGCAGCATCGTGACCGACATCGAGAGGGTCTGAACTTCGCGCACGGTGTTGGCCATCGCACCGATCGTCAGGAACAGCGCGCCGAGCAGCAGATAGGCCATCGAGAAGTAGATCACCCCGAGAGCGAAGAAGAGCGGCCAGCCCACGGCAGGGGCGGGAAGATCGGCCGGGTTCGTGCCCGCCACCGCGATGATCGCGTCGCTGCCGACCTGCCACATGCCCCAGCCCACCAGCCCCCACACGGTGATCCCCACGAAGCTCACCCCGAGCATGGCGAACAGCTTGCCCATGAAGACCGAATCCATCGGGATCGCCGCGGCGAGGATCTCGATGATCTTGTTGCCCTTCTCCTCGACGAGATTGGACAGCACCATTCCGGCGAGCAGCATGGTCAGCAGGAACAACAGCAATTGCGCGCTGGTCGCGGTCCTGATCCGGGTCGAGCGTTCGGACGCGGCGCTGCCTGCGACCGTGACCGCCTCGATGCGCGGAAAGCTGGTAGGTCGAAGGCTCGTCGCCTCGGCGGCGATCAGCCTCACCGGGCCTTCCCAGCGGGCGATCTGCGTCTCGGTACCAACCAATCGGGGCGCATCCGGAGTGCCCGAAAGGATTGCCGCATAATTCCCGCGCCGCGCCTCCATGTAGGTGCGCGGATCGAAGTCAGGGTCTTTTGCCGCCTCGGGAACGGGGCGCAGGGTGGGAATGGCCCGCCCGAGCTGCGGCCCGAGCCGCTCGCTCGCGACGATCATCGCGGCGTTGTCGGCCGGGGCCATCGCGAGGCCGATCTCGGTCGCTACCGCGTCGCGTTGGACCTGGCCGCCGATCGCGCCCGCCAAACCGCCCACGAGGATGGGGAAGAGCGGCCCGATCAGGAAGAACAGGAAGGCACGGCTGAACAGAACCGCGACGAAATCGCGCCTCGCGATGACCCAGGCGGCCTCGATCCGCGTCAGGCGCGGACGAAGGGGCGTTGCAGAATGCGTGTCGCTCATGCCGCCTCGCCCTGGTTGTCGGCTTCGAGCTGGCGTGCGGCGGCTTCGCCTGCGATCGCGACGAAGGCATCGTGCAGCCCTGCGCGCTCGATCGACAGCGAGAGGATGCCCGCCTCGCCCTCGATCAGCGACTTGAGCAACGGCTCGACCCCGCTCTCGGGCAGCGGGAAGTGGAAGAAGTCGCCCTCGCGCCGGGTTTCGGGCGGCAACACCGCCGTCCAGGCGCCTTCGCGCGCGCGGGTTTCCAGCCGGACCTGCGCCGGGATGCGATCGCGCGCGGCCTCGACGCTCCCGGCATAGGGCACGCGCCCCCCGGCGATGATCGCCACCTCCTGGCACAGCCTTTCGGCGTGGTGGATCACGTGAGTCGAGAAGATCACCGTCACCCCGTCCTGCGCAAGAGCGCGGATCATGGTTTCGAGCTTGCCCTGATTGATCGCGTCGAGGCCCGAAAAAGGTTCGTCGAACACCACCAGGCGCGGGCGATGGACGAGAGTGCCGAGCAGTTGCACGGTCTGGGCCATGCCTTTCGAGAGCTGGCGGATCTGGCGCTCGGCGGCGTGGGCGAGGTCATGGCGTTCGAGCAATTCCATTCCGCGCCTGCGCCCTTCGGCGAGAGACAGGCCGCGCAGCGCACCCATGAAGGCGATCGCCTCGATCGATTTCATGGCGGGATAGAGTCCGCGCTCTTCTGGCAGGTAGCCGATCATCCGGCCGATATCGTGCGGCCGGTCGTGACCGAATACGCGCCGAACCCCCTCGTCGGGGTCAATGATCCCGAGTAGCATCCGCAAGGTCGTGGTCTTGCCCGCACCATTGGGGCCGAGCACGCCATAGATCGCGCCCTCGGGCACTGCGAGGTCGATCCCTCTCACAGCCGGGGTCCCGTCGAACGCCTTGACGAGCCCGGTCGCCTCGATCGCGAGCGGACGCGCGGAGGAGGGGGTTGCGGGGGCGTTGTGCGCCGGGGCGTGTTCGCCTACCTGCATGGTCATGTGCATGGACGCGGTCATTAACTTCAGGTCCTGAACGGGAGCCCCTGCAAGCATGGTTAATGCACCCGAAACCCTTTCGCTCGTCGAGCGCATCGAAGCCGAGGCGCGCACGCTTGGTTTTGCCGCGATTGGCGTTGCGAGCGCCGTAGAGGATGCGCTGCGCGCCGAGCGGCTCGAGCAATGGCTGGGCGATGGCCATCACGGCTCGATGGAATGGATGGAGGCGCGGCTGCATCATCGCCGCTCGCCGCAGGCGCTGTGGCCCGAGGCGCGAAGCGTCATCGCTCTGGGCATGAGCTATGCCCCCGCGCACGATCCGCTCGCGCTGGCCGACCTGCCGAGCCATGCGCGGATCTCGGTCTATGCGCAGGGCAAGGATTATCACGACACCGTCAAGAAGCGGCTCAAGGCGCTTGCGCGGTGGCTGGTTGCCGAGCAACCGGGCGCACAGGTCAAGGTGTTCGTCGATACCGCCCCGGTGATGGAAAAGCCGCTGGGCGAAGCGGCGGGGATCGGCTGGCAGGGCAAGCACACCAATCTGGTCAGCCGCGAATTCGGTAGCTGGCTGTTTCTGGGCGCGATCTACACCGATCTCGAACTAGCCGGTTCGACACCGCATGCCGATCGCTGCGGGTCCTGCCGCGCCTGCCTCGATGCCTGCCCAACCGATGCCTTCCCCCAGCCCTACATGCTCGATGCAAGGCGGTGCATTTCCTACCTTACGATCGAGCACAAGGGCGAGGTTCCGGCGGAATTCCGAGAGGCGCTGGGCAATCGCATCTATGGCTGCGACGATTGCCTCGGGGTCTGCCCGTGGAACAGCTTTGCCAGCGCCGCGCAGGCCAATCGCGACTTTTTGCCGCGGGCGGAACTGGTGGCCCCGCGGCTGGCCGACCTGCTGACGCTCGACGATGCGGGGTTTCGCCGGCTGTTTGCAGGCTCTCCGATCAAACGGATCGGGCGCGACCGGTTTGTCAGGAATTGCCTTTATGCCGCCGGAAACAGCGGCGATGCGGATCTTCTTGCGCCGTGCGAAAGGCTGATCGGTGATGGCGATCCAGCCGTGGCCGATGCCGCGCAGTGGGCCGCCGAGCGGCTCAGAGCAGCTGCTTGAGCGGCACTTCGCGGTCGGCAAGCAGCGACCGGTCGACCTTCTCGACCCCCGCTTCGAGCAGCTTGCGACCCTGGACGTAATCCTTCATCGAATTGACGCAGTCGAACGCGATTGGTCGGCCTTCTCGCAGATAGACCACCGTGAAACTGCGATCGGCCGGGTCTCCGCGCAGCACCGTTTCATCGAAATCGAGAGCGAGCCCTGCGGTCTGAAGCTTGAGATCGTACTGGTTCGACCAGAACCACGGCAGCGCGTCATAGGGTTGCTTGTCGCCCATGATCGCCGAAGCGACGACCTTTGCCATGTCGTGAGCATTCTGGACCGATTCGAGGCGGACCACCGCTCCGCCCGCATAGCGATTGGCGTGCGCGGCGCAGTCACCGATCGCGTAGATATCGTCGAGCGTGGTGCGACAGTAGACATCGACGTCGACCCCGTTCGATCCGGCTGCGCCCGCGGCGATCAACGGGCCGACCGAGGGCACGATCCCGATCCCGGCGACGACCATGTCGCAAGCGATTTCCTCGCCGGTGTCGAGCTTCACTCCGCTGACGTGTCCCTCCTCGCCAAGAACCTGCGTGAGCCCGGTTGCGAGCCTCACATCGACGCCCTGACGACGATGCTCTTCCTCGTAGAACCGCGACAATTCCTCGCCCGCCACGCGCGCCAGCACGCGGTCGAGCATCTCGATCACGGTCACTTCGCATCCCAGCTTGCGCAGCACCGCCGCCGCCTCGAGCCCGATATAGCCGCCGCCGACCACGACGGCGCGCCGTGCGCCCGCCGAAAGCGCGGCCATCATCGCGTCGGCATCGCGTTTGTCGCGGATATAGAAAACGCCCTTGAGATTGGCCCCCGGGCAGCCGAGCCGCCTCGGATCGCCGCCGCCCGACCAGATCAGCTTGCGATATCCGACCACCGCGCCATCGGACAAAGTGACCGTATGCGCGGCTGGGTCTATCTCGAGCACCCCGCTTCCGAGCCGCAAGCCGATGCCCTTGTCGGCCCAGAAGTGTTCGGGGCGGATCATGATCCGCTCGAACCCCTTGTCGCCAGCCAGATATTCCTTCGACAGGGGCGGGCGCTCATAGGGAGGCGCCTTGTCGCGCCCGATCATCATGATCGACTGGTCGTGCCCCGCCTGGCGCAAGGCAATCGCGGCCTGCGCACCGCCGTGGCCCGTGCCGACGATCACCACATCGGCGTGGTCGTCGCTAGTTTGCTTCCCATCCATCTGCCGCACAGGTCGCGTCAAATCGCCGCGAGGTCAAGCGATGCTGCAAGCAATCAGCGTTCGAGCAGGTTGCGCGCCTGGCTTGCGACCTGCGCCAGAACGGCGGGTGCAACCGGCGGCCGCGACTGTGCGCGCGTGATCATCGCGCGGAATTGCTTCACCGCGGCCGCGTTCTTGCCCGCCCATTCGGCGATCGCCGCGCGCGGGTCGTCCTTGCCCGTCTTGCGCCGCATCAGCCGCCGGAGAAATTCCAACCGCATGTGCTGGAAATCGCGCGCGAGCCCATCGACCAGCAGCCGCTCCCAGATGTCCGAAGGCGACATGTGCGCGGCTGTTCCCTGGGCCCAGTCGAGACCGATACGCTCCCCGATATCGGTAAAGGCGTGGGTCACGAGCTTGGCATCGACCTCGGTTGCGAGCGCGAGATGCGCCAGCCCGATCGACCCGTCAAAGTCGAACAGGCTCGAAACCCTGTCGGCAAGAGCATCGGTCGCGCCGCGTTCGACGAGATATTCGCGCAGCCGCATCGAGCGTTCGCGGGTTTCATCGGAAACGAGTTCATCGCGCGCGTCGGTCAGCACGCGGACATGGTCACGCAGTTCGGAGACCATTGCGCTTGCCTCGATCTGCCCCGCGGTGGTCCGCAACACGTCGGACATGAGATTGCCCACCGCAGCGGATAACCGGGCGAACAGCGCCAGCCTGCCCTGCTCGGATATATCGGCGCGATCAAGGTCGGCCCATAGCGACTTGAGATCGAACAGGCGCTCGACCACGACAAAGGCGGCAGCGACGTCGGAAAGACCCGCGCCCTCTTCCTCGGCGAGCTCGAAGGCGTGGGTCAGGCCGATCCGGTTGACGATCCGGTTTGCAAGGTCGGTCGCCACGAGTTCGCGGCGCAGCCGGTGTTCGCGGATCTGGCTGGCATAGTTCTTCTGCATCGGCGCGGGGAACATCGCGATGAGCGAATCCTCGAGCATCGGATCGTCGGGCAACCCGCTCGCCTCGATAGCGTCCTGCAGCACCAGCTTGGACGAAGAGAGCAGCACCGCAAGCTCGGGCCGGGTGAGGCCATGCCCGTCGGCGGCGCGGCGGGTGAAGGCATCAGCATCTGAAAGCCCTTCGGTGCGCCGATCGAGATTGCCCATCTCCTCGAGCTGTTCGATCAGGCGGACATAGGACGCGGTCGAATCGGGTCCTGCCGCCTCGGCGATCGAGAGCGCGAGCGCCTGCAGCCGGTTATCCTCGAGCACGATGGCGGCGACCTCGTCAGTCATCTTGGCAAGCAGGGTGTTGCGCTTGCGCTCGGTCAGCTTGCCTTCGCGGATCGCTGCGGCCAGCGCGATCTTGATATTGACCTCGTTATCGGAGCAGTCGACCCCGGCGGAATTGTCGATGAAGTCGGTGTTGATCCGCCCGCCATCGAGAGCGAACGCGATGCGCGCGGCTTGGGTGATCCCGAGGTTCGCGCCCTCGCCGATCACCTTGGCGCGGACTTCGCCGGCATCGACCCGCAGCGCGTCATTGGCCGGATCGCCCACCGCGATATGGCTTTCCTGCGGGGCCTTGATGTAGGTTCCGATACCGCCGAACCAGATCAGGTCGACCTGCGCCCGCAGGATCGCGGAAATGAGCGCGTCGGGCTCGATTTCCTTTTCCTCGATGCCGAGCATCGTGCGCGCCTTTTTCGACAGCTTGATCCGTTTCGAATCGCGCGAATAGACCCCGCCTCCGCGCGAAATCAGGCTCTCGTCGTAATCCTGCCAGCTCGAGCGGGGCAGGTCGTAGAGGCGCTTGCGTTCCTTCCAGCTGGTGACCGGATCGGGATCGGGATCGATGAAGATGTCGCGATGATCGAAGGCCGCGACCAGCTTGATCGCTTTGGACAGCAGCATGCCGTTGCCGAACACGTCGCCCGACATGTCGCCGCAGCCCACGACCTCGATGCTGTCGGTCTGGACGTCGATCCCCATCTCGAGGAAATGGCGCTGCACCGAGACCCACGCACCGCGCGCGGTAATTCCCATTGCCTTGTGGTCGTATCCGTTCGACCCGCCGCTCGCAAAGGCATCGTCGAGCCAGAAATCGCGGCTTTCCGCGATCGCGTTGGCGACGTCGGAAAACCGCGCCGTGCCCTTGTCGGCGGCGACCACGAAATAGGGATCCTCGCCATCGTGGACCTCGACGCATTCGGGGTGGACCACCTCGCCATCGACGATGTTGTCGGTGACCGAGAGCAGCGTCCGGATGAAGACCTCGTAGCTCGCCTGCCCTTCGGCGGCCCAGCCCTCGCGATCGATCGCGGGGGAGGGCAGCTGCTTGGGATAGAAGCCGCCCTTCGCGCCGGTCGGCACGATGACCGCATTCTTGACCTTCTGCGCCTTCATCAGACCGAGGATCTCGGTGCGGAAGTCGTCGCGGCGGTCGGACCAGCGAAGGCCGCCACGCGCGATCGCGCCTGCGCGTAGGTGGATGCCTTCGACCCGGCGCGAATAGACGAAGATCTCGCGCCACGGAACCGGCTTGGGCAGGCTCGGAACCAGCGCCGAATCGATCTTGAAGGCGAGCGCTTCGGCGGCGGCGGGGGCAAAGGCATTGGTGCGAAGGACCGAATCGATCACCGCCCGGTAGAGGCGCAGCAGGCGGTCGTCGTTGATCGCCGAAACCTTGCTCAGCCCGCGCGTGAACGCGGCCTTTGCTGCTTCGCTCGCTTCGGCCCGGTCGCCTTCGAACGACGGATCGTGGCGGGCGATGAACAGGTCGATCATCGCCTGCGTTACCCCGGGCGCTCGCCCCAGCGCCTCGACCACGGTATAGATCGTGAAGCTCACGCCCGTCTGGCGCAGGTAGCGATAGATCGCGCGCAGCCAGTTGGTCTCGCGCGCGGCGAGGCCGGTCCCGGTGACGAGGCGGTTGAACGGATCGTCCTCGGCCATGCCGTTGAGCACTTCGGCTATCGCGCGCTCGATCGTCTCGGCACGGTCCTGCAACTCGCCGGTATCGGTGCCTTCGCGCATGTCGAGGGTGAATTCGTGGATGGTCCCCAGCGCGCCCTGATCGAGCGCGACCGGGATTTCCTTGATCACCCGGAACCCGAAATTCTCGAGCGCGGGGACAGCGTCCGAAAGCGGCAGCGCGCCTTCCTTCTGGTAGATCTTGAGCCGCAGCCGGTGCGCCGGGTCCTTCGCGAGTCGGTAGAGCCTGACACCGCGCTCGTGTTCGTGATCGCCGGTCAGGGCGCGCAGGCCGAGAATGTCCCGTGCCGCCTCGTGAGCATCGTAGCGGCCGCGATATTCCATCGGCAATGCGCCCGCGAAGCGCGCCGCGAGCGCCGCCGCGCGTGACGGCTCGATCGTTTCAGCCAGCCGTTTCTCGACCGCTTCGCCCCACCCGCGCAGCATGTCCTGGAACTGGGATTCGAGCACGACCTCGTCCGGGATTTCCCTGGCCTCGCGAATGTCGATCACGAATTGCAGCATCGCCAGCGTGCCGCCTTCGACCTCGAGACTCCAGTCGAGCAGCTCGGTGCCCTCGGCCTGCACCAGCATGTCCTCGATCTGCAGGCGGACCTGGGTCGAGAGCGTGTCGCGCGGCAGCCAGACGAAGGCATAAATGTGACGCCCGAGCCGCGATGTGATCAGCGCGAGCCGCGGACGCGGGCGGTCGACGAGGCTCATCATGGTGGTGGCGAGCCGCGCGATCGAATCCTGCGGGAATCCGATCAGCAGGTCATTGGGCAGCGCGGTAAAGGCGTGCACCAGCGCCTTGGATGCGTGGCCTCCCGGGGCAAAGCCCAGCTCGCCCGAAATATCGGCGAGGTCCTGGCGGAGCACCGGGACATGGCTCGCCGGGGTGGCGAGCGCCGCGCTGGTCCAGATCCCGGCATGGATCGAAAGGCTTTCGACCCTTCCGGTCTTCTCGTCACGCACACCTGCGATGAACAGGTCGAGCGGCACACGGCGGTGGACGTGGGACAGGCGGTTCGCCTTGATCACCAGCAATTCGCGCTTCTCGCGCTTGGCATCGCCGCGGTCGAACCAGGCGAACGCGCGTTCGAACGATGCTTCGGCGAGCACTTCGCGCGTGCTCTTGCGACAGATGCCGCGATGATCGGATTGCGAGCCGTCGCGGGCACGCTTGACGTAACCCAGCTGGGTCAGCAGCCCCGAATTGAGCCAGGAAAGCAGCGCGCGGCCTTCCTCGTCCTCGATCCGCGCGGCGTCGGCTGCCATCGCGGCTTGCATTATATCCCAGTCATCGACAGCGGCGCGAACGTCACCAAGCGTGACCCGCAGCGCCTTTTCGAGTTCGCGCCTCTGGCGCGCATCGACCCGCGGGGTCTCGATATAGATCACCGATTCGCGCGGGCCTTCGCCCGTCCTGGTGCTTTCGAGATCGGTCAGCTCGCCCTTGGCGTTGCGTTTGGCAACCAGCACCGGGTGGACGAGGCGATCGATGCTGAGCCCTTGCGCTGCAATTGTTGCCGCGATCGAATCGACCAGGAACGGCATGTCGTCATTGATGATCGCGATCCGCAGCACCCGCCGTTCGCCGCTGGCGGTTTCAAGACGGAGCGCGGAACGCTTGGTCTCGCGGGTCTGCGCGGCTTCGAGAACGAATTGCGCGGTATCGTCGAGCAGCGGGCCATCGAGCGGGGTGTCGCCGGGGAGGATCGCCGCCTTCAGATGCGATCGCAGGGCCTTTATCAGCGCCTTTTCGCGATCGGAAGGTTTGGAAGTTTTACCCGCGGACTTCGACGCCATGATCCTGCTCCAAGCAATTTTATTTTGCTGGTGTGTTCTTATCGTGTCGCGACTACTCGCATTTGCCGGTGTGGTGCAAGCGCGATTGCCGCCTTTGCGCACCCGATTGCCAAGCCCCCGTGTGCTAACCTTTCGGGACGAGGCCGTAGCCCAGTTTGGCCGCCGACACGACCCCTGCGAATCAAGCGATCGTGCCGTCCCGCAGCGCACCGAGCGCCAGTTCGAGCGAGCGGATCCGTGCATCGCAATCGTATGTCGCCCCGCACAGGATGATCTCGTCGGCATTGGTGCGATCGATCATCGCCTCGATCTGCTCGCGCACCTCGCGCGGCGTGCCCACCGCGCTCGCCTGCCCGATATGGTCGAGCATCGCGCGGGCCGGGGCGGGGAGCGTTTCGACATACCCTTCGACTGGCGGGGACAGCCGACCCGGCGTCCCGCTGCGCAGCGCGACAAAGGCCTGCTGCTGGCTTGAGGCAAGGGTCAGGGCATCCTCGCGGCTTTGGGCGGCGAACACGTTCATCGCGACCATCACGCGGGGCCGATCGAGGCCAGCGGAGGGTTCGAAATCGCGGCGATAGAGCGCGAGCGCCTCGTCAAGGTGATCGGGGGCGAAATGCGCCGCAAAGGCATAGGGCATCCCGAGCTTCGCAGCGAGCCGCGCTCCGAACAGGCTCGAGCCGAGCATCCAGAATTCGACATCGGCTCCCAGTCCGGGCGTCGCGATGACCGGCAATTCGATATCGCCGGTGATCAGCGCGCGCAGTTCGACCACGTCCTGCGGGAAATATTCGGCAGCCTGGCCGAGGTCCTTTCGCAGCGCCCGCTGCAGTTCCGGCCCGGCTCCGGGCGCGCGGCCCAGCCCGAGATCGACCCTGCCGGGAAACAGCGCGTCGAGCGTGCCGAATTGTTCGGCAATCTGGAACGGCGTGTGGTTGGGAAGCATGATCCCGCCTGCCCCGATCCGGATGGTGCTGGTGGCATTGCCGATATGCGCCAGCGCCACGGCTGTCGCGCCCCCGGCGACGCCTTCCATCGCGTGGTGTTCGGCGATCCAGAAGCGCTTGCATCCGAGGCGTTCGGCTGCCTGCGCGAGAGCGGTGGTCGCCGCCAGCGCCTCGGAGACCGTCTCCCCCTGCCGCACCGGGACGAGGTCGAGAACCGAGAATTCGATCATTCGCCCGCCTCGCTCGCCGCGGGGCCAAGCTGGTCGAGATACGCGGCGGCGCGCTGTCCGGCGAGGCTGTCCGGCTGGGAGGCCACGATTCGCTGCCAGCTTTCGCGGGCGGCTTCGTCGCGGCCCTGGAGAGCGGCGATCACCCCTGCCTCGAGCGCGATTTCGAGGCCGCCTGGCGCAAGGCCTTGTGCCTGCTCGATCGCGGCGCGCGCGCCTTCGAGCCGATCCATCCGCCGCAGCAAGGTGGCGCGCAGCAGCCAGCCCTCGACTAATCCGGGTTCGAGCGTGGTCGCGCTTTCGAGCGCGGCGAGCGCGTCCTCGTTGCGCTGCGCGGCGACCAGCGCGCGGGCATGATCGGTCGCGGCGATCGCTTCGAGGGTCACCGATTTCGATTGCTTCGCGAGGTCGCGCGCTTGAGCCAGGATTGCCGCAGCGCTTGTCGCATCGCCCTGTCCCAGTGCCGCATTGCCCGCCATCAAGGCGAAGCGCGCGCGCGCGCTTGGTTCGGCGGCGGGTGTCTCGTCGCGCGCGGCAAGGAATGCGGCGCGGGCATCGTCCCACAGGCCGAGCTCGGTCGCGGCGAGGCCGAGGCAATGGTTGGCGACCACCCGTTCCGCCCCGCTGGTCTCTTTCCGCCTGATCTGCGCCGTCGCATGAGCTCTCGACGCATCGGTATCGAGCAGGTCGAGACATTCGGACAGCCACTTGCTCGCAGCGCTTGGCTTGGGCACCGCCGCCTCGCGGGGCGGACGGTTGACGAGTTCGTCGGGCAGGCCAAGCGTATCGCCGACCGCCGGATTGGGACCGACCTGGAGCAGGAGCGCGAGGATCATGGGCATGGGCGAGGGGTCCATCAGTAGAAGGAGGCGACAATGCTTTCGAGTAGCGCGATATCGGATTCGCGCGAAAGCCGGTGATCGCCGTCCTTAACCAGCGTCACCTGTATATCGTCCGAACGCAGCGCCTCGGCGAGCCGCAGGCTGGTGCCCCAGGGCACATCGGCGTCGCGCTGCCCGTGAAGCAGCCGGACCGGGCAATCGATCGCGATCTCGGTCCCGAGCCGCAATTGCGCCTCGGCATCGGCGAAGAAGCCGGGATGGGTGGGGGTCGGATCGGGGCCGTAGGGGTTTTCCTCGAGAATCGTCCGGCCCGATGCGAGTGCGGCGCGCTGTTCGTCGCTATAGCCCCACCGGGTGAAGTCGGGCGCGGCGGCGATGCCGATCATTCCGGCAAGTATTTCTCCGAGCGCCTCGGCCACCAGCAGCATCAGCCATCCCCCCATCGAGGAGCCCGCCAGCAGGACCGGGCCATCGACATGGGCTTCGACCAGCGCGAGAACCTCGTCGCGCCAGCGCGATAAGGTTCCGTCGGCAAAATCTCCCGAACTCGTGCCGCAGCCCGAATAGTCGAGCAGCAGGCAGGCCTGTCCTTCGGCCTGTGCGCGGTCGAACAGCGCGGTGGCTTTGCCCCCTGCCATGTCGGACATGTAGCCCGGCAGGAAGACGAGCGTGGGGCCGCTTCCCGGATGGTGACGGAACGCGATCCGCCTGCCGTCGGGCATCGAGTGGTTTCTGACCTGGATCATGGATCGGTCCATGCCCGCGCCCGGTGCGTGCTGGCAAGCCGAAGTCGTTGCCTTGCTCGATATGCGCGGTAAGGTCGGGCGATGAACACGGATTCCAGGCCAGCACCGCCTGAATGCGGGCAGGCTGCGCTTACGCGGCGAAGCCTGTTCGCGCTGGCTGGCTCCTCCGCCGCTCTTGCCGTTACGCCTGCCTTCGCGCAGCAATTCGCCCGCGGATTCACGCATTCGGTAGCCAGCGGAGAGCCGGGCGCGACGAGCGTGCTGTTGTGGACCCGGTTTGTGGGCAGTGGGGAAACGACGCTTGTCTGGCAGGTCAGCGAGAGCGCCGATTTTTCGCGCATCCGGGCCGAAGGTGAGGCCTGGGCATCGCCGGACAGCGACTGGTGCACCAAAGCGGTCGCCAGCGGGCTGTCGCCCGATCGCTGGTATTACTACCGCTTTCTCGCGCCGGGCGGTGCCATTTCGGATACCGGGCGCACCCGGACCTTACCGGATGGGCCGGCGGCGCAATTTCGCATGGCGGTATTTTCCTGTGCGAACATGGGGTTCGGCTGGTTCAACGCCTATGCCCATGCCGCCGCGGCCAATGAGTGCGATCTCGCGGTGCATCTGGGCGACTATATCTATGAATACGGCGCCGGGACCTATCCCTCGCCCTCAGAAGCGCATCCGCTGCGAACCCTGTCGCCCCCGGCCGAAACGGTGGCGCTCGCCGATTACCGTCTGCGCTACGCCACCTATCGCGCCGATCCCGATCTTGTTCGCTTGCACCAGGTCGTGCCGATGATCGCGATGTGGGACGACCACGAAAGCGCGAATGACAGCTGGGAGGGCGGGGCCGAGACCC
>JBFHIF010000003.1:0-15109 GCA_041596595.1 Erythrobacter sp.
CGTCGAGCGAAAGCAGCGAGATCAGCTTGTCGATCCCGGTATTGATGAGGTGGATCGAGGTCGATTCGAGCGGTTCCATGAACCCGGCCGAAAGACCCAGGGCTACCACGTTCTTGTTCCAGAACTTCTTGCGCCTGCCGGTGGTGAATCTCAGGAAGTTCGGGTCGGCCTGCGGCTTGCCCGCAAGATTGTTGACCAGGATGGAGTGCGCTTCGTCATCGCTCATATACTTGCTGCAATAGACGTGGCCGTTGCCGTTGCGGTGCTGCAGGGGGACCTGCCATTGCCATCCGGCATCGTGCGCGATGGCGCGGGTGAAAGGCGGGGGCGGGCTGCCATCGTCGCGCCCGCACGGGAGCGCCACCGCCCGGTCGCACGGGAGCCAGTGGGTCCAGTCCTCGTATCCTGTCTCGAGCGCCTGTTCGATCAGGAGCCCGCGAAAACCGGAGCAATCGAGGAACAGGTCGCCCGCGATCTCCTCGCCCGATTCGAGCTGGATCGAGGTGACAAACCCGCTTTCGCCGTCGAGCCGGACATCGTTGACCCGCCCCTCCTTGCGCACCACGCCGAGCAGTTCGGCATATTTGCGAAGGTAGGCGGCGTATTTGCCGGCATCGAGATGATAGGCGTAATTGATCGGCGGCAGGTCGTCGCGCTTGTTGTAATCCTGCGTCCGGGCAAACTTGCCGAAATAGGCCGCCATCGTCTCGACGTTGAAAACCTGCAGCGGACGATTGTCGCCGGAATCGCGAAACTTTTTCCAGACCTGGTGGAAAGACAGTCCGCCCATTGCATAACCGTAGGCGCCGAACGGGTGGATGTAGCTATCGCCCTTCTTGCCCCAGTTTTCGAACTGGATGCCAAGCTTGAACGTGCCCTGGACATTGGCAAGCAATTCGCGCTCGTCGAGCTGGAGCAATTCGTTGAAGCCTACGAAGGGCGGGATCGTCGCCTCGCCCACACCAACCGTGCCGATTGCTTCCGATTCGACCAGAGTGATCGACACCGGACGGCCTTTCTTGATTCGCGATAGCGCGGCCGCGGCCATCCATCCGGCGGTTCCGCCGCCGACGATCACTATGTTCTCGATAGCCATTTTTATCCCTCAATCCCTGTGGCTTGGGCGGGGTTTGTGCTTGCCCGCCCTGCCGCGATCCCGATCACGAGTGTTGAAAAAATCACACACTCGCGAAGTCTGCATTGCCGATGTTAAATTGCAAGTCTTGTGAACGCTAACATTTTTCGATAGACCTCGTGTCAGTCCAATAAGGGCAATACCCGTAACCGGGTCTGGGGAGGTAGATAGTTTACATGAAGACCGCTCGTAATGCGCCCTCGCGGCGCTTCCTCGCGTTGAGCACGGCTTCTGGCCTTGCGATGTCCGCGATGATCGCACAACCGGCACTGGCACAGGATGCCGATACCACGGATGAAGAAGAGGTCGCGGCTCCTACCAGCGGCAATGTCATCATCGTCAGCGGTTACCGCGCCAGCCTCGAGAGTGCGCAGAACATCAAGCGCAACGCCGACACCGTCGTCGACGTGATCACAGCCGAGGATATCGGCGCGCTTCCCGACCGGTCGGTGGCGGAAACGCTGCAGCGTGTCCCGGGCGTCAATATTGGTCGTTTCGAAAAGACCTCCGATCCGACGCGTTTCTCGGTCGAGGGCACCGGGGTCATCATTCGCGGACTTCCCTATACCCGTTCCGAGCTGAACGGCCGCGACATTTTCTCCGCCAATGGCGGCCGTGTCCTGAGTTTCGAGGACGTATCGCCCGAACTCGTCGGCCGCGTCGAGGTCTACAAGAACAGCACCGCGGACATGATCGAAGGTCATATCGCGGGGATGGTCAACCTCGTTACGCGCAAGCCGCTCGATTCCCCGGGGCCCCGGATCGCCGGATCGGTCGAGGCCAATTATGGCGATTTGCGTGAAGAATGGTCGCCGACCTTCAACGTTCTCGCCTCGAACACTTTCGACACCGTTCACGGCACTTTCGGTCTGCAGCTCAGCTATTCCAACTCGGAGCTCAAGAGCCGCACCGACGCCTCGCAGATCCTCGACCCGTGCTATCGCAACGCCGACCTCAGCGGCGGTTGTATCCGGGCGCAGGGTATCACCCCCAACGGCTTTGTCGGCGATGTGCTGCGCGGACCGGGCGAATTTCCGCCGGCAGGCGCCGTCATCGTTCCGCAATTCGCAAACGTCCGCTCGACCACGCTTGATCGCGAGCGCGAAGCGATCTCTGCAATCGGTCAGTTCGAGACGCTCGACGGCGGGCTGTTGCTGACGGTCGAATATCTGCGTTCCGAAACCGATTTCTTCACCGAGGAATACGCAATCCTCGGACGCATCGACGACGGCACTTCCTCGCCGGTCCCACGGTCGGGCTCGACCTGGCAGTTCGACAGCAACGGCAATTTCCAGAGCGGGGTTCTTACCCAGAACGAGGGCAATGCCTACGGCAGTCCGTTCGGTCTGGGTGGCATCCCGACCGACACGTTGCGTTTCCTTCGTGGGACCAATTCGGTCACGCAGGACTTCTCGCTCGATGCAGACATGGAATTCTCCAGCCGCCTGCGCGGTAGCGTCGACATGCAATATGTCGACTCGCGGCTTACGCGCGATTCGGTCTTCGGAGCGCTCAGCACGTGGTCGGATATCGCGATCGATCTGAGCGGCGGCACCCCGGACATCCAATTCCTGGCGCCTCCGGGTGCGCCGGCCGACTATTTCTCGAGCGGGTTCTATACCTATTACTGGTTCGGCCTCGACAGCCGCGAGAAGAACGATGGTCAGCTCTTCAGCCTTGCGGGCGATCTCGAATACGACATCAGTGAAGGCTTCTTCAAGACCGCGCATTTCGGTGCCCGGTGGGCGGCGCGCGACCGCATCAATCGCAACACCAACTTCAGCACCTGGGGTAACCTCTCGGCTCCGTGGGCGGGTCGCGCTGGCTGCCTGCCCTGGGGCGAGGGCCCCGGCTGTTTCCAAGGTCCTGGTCCGTATGTTCCCTCCTGGTCAGGGTTTACTCCCGGGCGCTTCTATACCGGCCTCCCGGGTCAGGAATTCGCGATCGCGGGCGGTGCCTATGTCGATGAATTCCCGGGTGCTTCGCAGTTCCGCAATCCCTTCGCGGACAATTTCCAGCGCGGCAACACGGCGACCCCGATCCAGAACGGATCGGCCTTCTTCTACGGCGGCGACGATTTCCTCCAGGAATATCTGGACGGCGTCACCGACCAGCAGTGGGAGGCGATCTCTGAGTTCGGCCAGTCGCCGGAGCGGTTCAACCTTGGCGTGAACGGGCGCACCGGATGCGATATTGACGGTGTCTATTGTCCCAATGAGGTTTCGGACGTCACCGAAATCACCAAGGCCGCTTATGCGCGGATCGATTTTGGACACGACTTCGACGGCGGTTGGTCGCTCTCGGGTAATCTCGGGCTGCGCTATGTGCAGACCCAGGTCAGCAATGACTCCTCGGTCGCGTTCCCGAACCCCGAACAGTTCGACGCGGTTTCAAACGGCGGGAACGGTGATGGCGTCGTCCAGCCTTCGGAAATCAGGAATTCCTGCCCGCCGACACCTCCCGGAGGTTTTGCGCCCGAAATCCTGTATTGCCAGTTGACCGGCGCACGCCTGAACGAATTCGCGTCCTTGTTTACCGGCGAACTCGTGCGGGACACCGATGACATCACCTTCGATCACTACCTGCCGGCCTTGAACGTCCGGCTCGATAGTGGGACCGGCTGGGTTGTTCGCGGCGCGGTTTCAAAGGCGATTTCCCGCCCCGATCTCAACCTGTTCAATGCTGGCGGGGTGCTCGGCTTCAGCGGTAATATCGACAGCGGGCCGCTGCTGGCGATTAGCACCGGCAACCGCAACATCAGGCCGGTTGAATCGTGGAATTACGATTTGAGCGCCGAATGGTACTTCGACGCAGTCGGCTCGCTCACAGCGGCCTTCTTCGTCAAGGACATCGAGGGGATCGTGCAGAACGGTCGTGGCCTGGTGAATTACACCGCACCCAGTGGCTTGTCTCAGGACGTCGTCATCAGGGGGCCGGCTAACGACATCAACGGCACGCTCAAGGGCGTCGAGGTTGCTTATCAGCAAACCTACGATTTCCTTCCCGGCCTGCTCAGCGGCTTCGGGACTCAGCTGTCCTACACCTATGTGGACGGGGGCGACTTCCCGAACCCGAACATTTCGGGCATCGGTTCTCCCTCGGTCAATTCCGACGGGGCGCCGATCAACGCCGGTCCGTTCGTCAGTCAGCTTCCGCTGGCGGGCATTTCGGAACACACCGTCAACGCCACGATCTTCTACGAAATGGGCCCGCTCTCAGCGCGTGCGGCATACAACTGGCGCAGCGAATTCGTGGTCACCGTGCGAGACGATCTCTTCCCGTTCTCGCCGATCTATCAGGAAGCAGGGGGTCAGCTGGATGCGTCGATCTTCTATAACCTGACCGAGAACATAAAGCTGGGCGTGCAGGGCGTGAACCTGCTCGACGAAGTGACCACGTTGTCCACCGTCATCGACTACGACGGCACGCGTGTCACCAGTGCGGCGTTCCGCAACGATCGCCGCTTCACATTCCTCGCTCGGTTCGATTTCTAGGGGTAGGCAATCGACCGAGAGCGATGGGGAGGGGGCTTTGCGTCAAGCGAAGTCCCCTCCTTTCGTTTGAGCCCCTGGCAATCACGCGTTCGCGGCCTCCAATCCTCCACCAGGATTGCGCTGCGGACCGGCGGGGCTTGCATGAACGCGGCCGCGCGACAATAGGGTGGCACAGGGGGCCGGGACCGACCGGGCAATGATAGGTAAAACATGGCTAGGCGGCGAAATTCAGTCACAATTCGCGAGGTAGCGGAGGACGCGGGCGTATCGCTCCAGACGGTCAGCCGCGTGATAAACGACGAGCCCAACGTGCGGCCGCAAATGCGCGAGAAGGTCCAGGCCTCGATTGATCGCCTCGGCTACGTCCCCTCGCTTGCCGCACAGCGGATGAGCGGATCGCGCAGCTATATCATCCTTGCTCTCAACGATCGCGAGCGCACGCTTGCTGACTGGCGCGAGCGGCAGGGGACCGACTGGGTCGACCAGATGCTGCTCGGCGGGACGCTGACCTGCCAGAAATATGGCTACCGGATGATCGTCGAGTTGGTCGATACCCATGCCGATCATGTCGAGCGCGAGCTCGGAGCGACAGTTTCCGCGCTCCAGCCCGATGGTGTGATCCTCACGCCCCCGCACTCGGAAAATCCGCAGATCACCCGGCTGCTTGCCGATCGCAAGATACCCTTCGCACGGATCGGTTCGATCGAGGAAGGGCCGGGCTTCCGGCTGACGATGGGCGACGAAGAGGCGGCTTATCGCGCGACCCAGCGGTTGATCGCGCTCGGCCACCGCAAGATCGCGATGATCGCAGGGCCCAAGGATTACAGCCTGACCGGATGGCGTATCGATGGCTGGGAGCGCGCGATGAAGGAACACGGGCTCGAACGTGATGGCCTGTGCGAACGCGGGGATTTCGGTTACGAATCGGGGACCAAGGCGGCGCGCGCGCTGCTCCATCGCCACCCTGATCTGACGGCGATGATCGGAAGCAGTGACCAGATGTCCCTTGCCGCGCTCGAAGTGGTGCGCGACCGGGGGCTCGAGGTGCCGCGCGATTTCTCGCTCGTGTCGTTCGACAACACGCCGATCGTCCGCTTCACTCAACCGCCCTTGACGGCGGTCGACCAGCCGATCGCCGAAACCGTTTCGATCGCGGTCGAGCACCTGATCAATTTCCGCAAGAACCCGCCAGTCGACGAGGTCATCGACGTGGCGGCCGAACTGGTCGAGCGGGCTTCGACCGGTCCGGCGCCGAACGCGAAGTGACCTCCGCCGCGACCGCAAACGACCAGGGGGCCGTGCAGCAGCCGCTCTGGTTCCTGCTGCTGTTCGCCGCGGCAGCGGGAGGAGGCGCGCTTGCCTATGTTCCGCTGCTGACCGTTCTGCTTCCGCTGAAAATCACCGCGATGCTGGGCGGGGCGGACGTTCCCGCGCTCGCACGGGTCACCTTCTTCGGAGCGATCATAGCAAGCCTTGCCAATATCGGCTTCGGCTGGCTGAGCGATCGCAGCGGGGTGAGGCTGCCCTGGGTGGTGACGGGGCTTGTTTCGTCGGGCGTCCTGCTGGTCCTGATCGGCGAGGCCGAGTCGCTCGGTCTTCTGATCGCGCTGGTGATGGCCTGGCAGCTTGCGCTCAACATGATGCTAGGACCGCTGCTCGCCTGGGCAGGGGACTGTGTGCCCGACAGTCAGAAGGGCCTGCTTGGCGGATTGCTCGCGGTTGCCCCGGCAGTAGGCGCGCTGGGTGGATCGCTCGTGACCTATGAAAAGCTTGTCCCGCCCGAATATCGAACGATCACCATTGCCCTATTGGTCGCCGCCCTGGTTCTTCCGGCGGCGGTCGCCGGACGCGGGCGCGCTCAGCCCGCACTGACTGAGCCGCCCGTCCTTACCGACCCCGGCCTTCTCGACCATCGTCGCACCCCGGCGGCCGTGGCGCGGATGTGGTTGGCGCGGTTTCTCGTCCAGATCTCCGAAGCAGGGCTTTTCGCCTTCCTGCTGTTCTGGCTGCGCTCGCTCTCCGAAAGTTTCCACGAGAACACCGCCGCCAATATCTTCAGCGCGGTGTTGGTCGTGTCGATCCCGCTTTCGCTTTTGGTGGGACGGTGGTCCGATCGTCACGGCCGGCCGATCCTGCCTTTGGCCTGCGGGGCTGCAATCGCCGCTGGGGGTCTGAGCGTGATGGCGTTGTCGACTACCTTGTCGCCTGCAATCGCCGGATATGTCGTGTTCGCGATCGCCGCCTCGATATTTCTGTCGCTTCACACCAGCCAGACGCTGCGTGTCCTGCCCAAGCCGCAACATCGCGGACGCGACCTCGGCCTGTTCAACCTGACCAACACGATTCCTTCGATCGTGATGCCCTGGCTCACTCTCGCGCTGGTGCCCGGTTTCGGTTTTGGCGGGCTGTTCGCGCTGTTCGCGCTGCTGGCGCTGCTCGCCTCGACTCTGCTGTTCACCATCCCGCGGCGCAAGGAGGCTTGATTCTGCGTTCCCCGCGTGCAATCAAGCGGAGAATGTGAACGTTCTCAACCCAAGTGGGAGGATGTTCTAAAACCTGTGAGAGGGGACAGTCTGAAAAATGCGGTATCCTGTACGGATAGTGGCGACCTTCGCCCTGGCCACGACCCTGGCGGCATGCAATGTGCCGGCGGTCGAAACAGCTTCGAGCAATGCGGCGCAGAGCGCCCGCCTCGCGAGCGGAGAAGACGCTGCCGAGGCGCAGATCGCCGATCTGATTTCGCGGATGTCGCTCGAACGCAAGGTCGCCCAGCTGATCATGCCCGATATCTCGGCGATCACGCCCGAGGATGTCCGCACATACCGGTTCGGCACAATCCTCAATGGCGGCAATTCGGGGCCCTACGGCAACGATCTCGCCCCCGCACAGGACTGGCTCAAGCTCGCCGATGAATTCTGGCAGGCATCGACAGCTCCGCTTGAAGGAGACGAGCCGGTCATTCCCACGATCTGGGGCACCGACGCGGTTCATGGTCACGCCAATGTGATCGGCGCCACGATCTTCCCGCACAATATCGCGCTTGGAGCCACTCACGATCCCGACCTGATCCGCCGGATCGGGGCCGCGACCGCTACCGAGATCGAGGTAACCGGGATCGACTGGACGTTTGCGCCGACTGTTGCGGTGGCGCGCGATGATCGCTGGGGACGGACCTACGAGAGCTATTCGGAAGATCCCGAACTCGTTGCCAGGATGGGTGTGGCGATGGTCGAAGGGCTGCAGGGCCGGCCGGGCGCACCCGACTTCCTGCGCGAAGGGCGCGTGATCGCTACGGCCAAGCATTTCTTCGGCGATGGCGGCACCGAGCAGGGCGTCGACCAGGGAGACGTCAATGGCGATATCGAGGATCTCAAGGCGATCCACGTAGCCCCCTATCCCCCTGCCATTCGGGCGGGGCTGGGCTCGGTGATGGCGAGCTTCAACTCGATCAACGGCGCCAAGATGCACGGTAACAAGGCGCTTTTGACCGATCTGCTGCGCGGCGAGATGGGCTTTGATGGCCTCGTGGTAGGCGACTGGAACGGTCACGGCCAGATCAAGGGGTGCACCAACACCGATTGCCCGCAGGCGCTGCTCGCAGGGCTCGATGTCTACATGGTGCCCGAAGACTGGAAGGGTCTGTACGAGACAACGCTGGCGCAGGTGCGCGATGGCACCATCCCCGAAGCGCGGGTGGATGAAGCCGTGGCGCGGGTGCTGCGGATCAAGCAACGCGCAGGCATCCTCGATGGCGAGGTCGCCCCCTCGGCCCGCCCCAATGGCGGCGACTGGGCCAAGCTGGGTTCGCCTGAACATCGCGCGATTGCGCGCGAAGCGGTGGCCAAGTCGCTGGTGCTGCTGAAGAACAACGGCACGCTTCCGCTCAAGTCGGGTGCCAATATCCTCGTTGCCGGCGATGCAGCCGATAGCGTCGCGCAGCAATCGGGCGGGTGGACGATCACCTGGCAGGGCGGCGGCGAGCTCACCAATAATGACTTCCCCGGCGCGACCTCGATCCACGCCGGCATCGCCCAGATGGCGCAGGCGCGCGGCGGCAAGGCTGTGCTTTCGGAGGATGGATCGTGGGATGCGGGCAACCGCCCCGATGTCGCGGTCGTCGTGTTCGGCGAGGAACCCTATGCCGAGTTCGTCGGCGACCGGAAGGATCTCGCCTTCCGTGACGAGGAAGGCCTGAAACTGCTCAAGGCGTTCAAGGCCAATGGCATTCCCACGGTCGCCGTGTTCCTCTCGGGTCGCCCGATGTGGGTCAACCGCGAACTGAATGTCGCCGATGCGTTTGTCGCGGCCTGGCTGCCCGGTAGCGAGGGCGCAGGCGTGGCCGACATCCTGTTCGGTGCGCGGCCGGCAACCGGCAAGCTGTCCTTCACCTGGCCCGCCGATTGCAATGGCGCGGTTCTGAACGGTCCCGAGGGCGCGCTGTTCGCCCGTGGCTATACCCGCCCGCTTTCCGACACCTCGCCTTTGCCCCAGCTTAGCGAGCAGTGCGATGCGCTGACCGCCGGTGGCGGCTCCGAGTGGTTCGTCTCGGGTCGTCTTGCCGAACGCGTCAAGGCGCTGTCCAAGGGAACCGAACTGCCCGACCTGCGCGGCTCTGCCGGCGG
This sequence comes from Erythrobacter sp., assembly GCA_041596595.1. Taxonomy (GTDB): domain Bacteria; phylum Pseudomonadota; class Alphaproteobacteria; order Sphingomonadales; family Sphingomonadaceae; genus Erythrobacter. The sequence continues at coordinate 9,252 of JBFHIF010000003.1, forward strand.
CGTGGTCGCTCGCGGTATTGATCGCAACGCTCAGGAAGATGCCCGTTCGGTGACGTTCGGGCCTGATACCGCGCTCGAGCTCAGCGGCCCGCAGGGTGGCAATGCCTACCGCATCACCTACCAGGTCAGGCAACGTCCTGCCGGATCGGTGGTGCTTGCCAGCGGAGGCAGCACATATGACGCGACGCACGATCTTTCGGTGGCGGAAGGCAAGGGCTGGCGCGAAATGATCTTGACCCAGGCCTGCCTTGACGGGATCAACAACGCGCTGACGATCCGCTCGGAAGCCCCGTTTGCCATCGACTTCTTCGCGATTGCGCGCGAGGACATGGCCGAAGGGACCGAGTGTTCGTTCTAGGACCGATCGCGGTTTGATTGCGGCGCATGAGCGTTCGAGGACATTACAGATAACAGCCTGCGCAAAAGCGGGACTTTGGGAGAACATCAATGGCATTGGCACCCGACGTATCATCGAGCACGGACCCTGTTCCGATCGAGGAAGAAGGCACCCCGATTCACGCGCCGGGTCTCAATTATTTCGTATTCGGGCTGTTCTTCATCTTCGGCGGGATCACCTCGCTCAATGATGTCATCATTCCCAAGCTAAAAGAGCTGTTCACGCTCAACTGGACCGAGGCGATGCTGGTCCAGTTCTGCTTCTTTGCCGCCTATGCTATCATCGGTATTCCGGGCGCAAAACTGGTCAAGAAAATCGGATATATGCGCGGTGCGGTCGCCGGTCTTGTCACGATGATGGCGGGCTGCCTGCTGTTCATCCCGGCCAGCCAGACGGCGACCTATGGCATCTTCCTGTTTGCTCTGTTCATTCTCGCAAGCGGCGTCGTGATCGTGCAGGTGGTGGCGAACCCGCTGATCAGCCTGCTCGGCCCGGCTCGCACGACGCATAGCCGCCTGACATTCGCCCAAGCCTTCAATTCGCTGGGTACCACGATCTTCCCAATCGTCGGCGCAGCGATCATCCTCGGCAGTCTTGCCACGGTCACCGCCGATCAGCTGTCGGGTCTCGAATTGCAGGCTTATCGCCAGGCTGAAAGCGAAGCGATCTGGCAGGGCTATCTTGGGCTCGCGGCGATGATCGGTGTCGTGGCATTCGTGGTGTGGATGTTCCGCGACCGGCTTAAGGGCGAAAAGCACGAGGCCTCGCAGGGGCTCGCCGGGCTCGACCTGCTCAAGCGCAGCCGCTTCGGGTTCGGTGCGCTGTGCATCTTCCTGTATGTCGGAGGAGAAGTCGCAATCGGATCGGTGATTATCAATTACCTCTCCGAAGAACGTGTCCTCGGCCAGCCCGAAAGCGTGATTGGCTGGATGATCGGCCTGTATTGGGGCGGAGCGATGGTCGGCCGGTTCATCGGCTCGGCGTTCCTGCGGGTCTTCAGCCCGGGCAAGATCCTCGCGTTCAACGCCACAGGGGCAATCTTGTTGATCCTCATTTCCGCCAACACCTCGGGCGAACTGGCGGCCTACACGCTGCTGGCGGTCGGACTGATGAACTCGATCATGTTCCCGACGATCTTCTCGCTAGCCTGCGAAAAGCTCGGCCCGCGCGCTGCAGACGGATCGGGGATTATCAATGTCGCTATCTGTGGCGGCGCGATTGTGCCGCTCGCCTTCGGTGTCGTCGCCGACGCAGCCGGCGGCAACCTCGCGATAGCCATGATTATTCCGATCGCGTGCTATGCCGTGATTGCAGGCTTCGGAATCTTCGCTCGTCGGCCGGCCTGATCCAGATCCTGTCACGGCGCGCTGCGGCTCGCCGTGACAGGCTCGGCATTCGATCGCCGAAGCGGCCCGGAATGCATTTACACATATAAAAATATCTTTATATGTAGTGTGCGATGAATGTCGACGCGATCTTCAAGGCTCTGGCCGACCCAACGCGGCTGCGGATTGCCCGGCTGCTGGCGGCGATGGAGCTGGCGGTTGGCGAGCTGGCGCAGGTCCTGGGGCAGAGCCAGCCGCGCGTGTCGCGCCATGTCGGGATTTTGTGCGATGCCGGACTTGCCGAGCGTCGACGCGAGGGCAGCTGGGTATTCCTGAGACAGGCAAGCGGTGCCGACGGGTCCGATCCGGTGATCGAAGCGCTCGAGCACCTGCTTGTCACGGCCGAGCGCGAGGATGCCGATTTCGCCGCGCTTTGCGAGGCCGACCGGCGCAAGCTGGCCGCGATCCGCGAGGCGCGCGAACAGAGCGCCGAAGGCTATTTCGCGCAGCACGCAGCCGACTGGGACGAACTGCGCGCGCTCCACAGCCCCGATGCGCAGGTCGAGCGCAAGCTCGCCGAAGCGCTCGGCGATGCGCCGCTGGGGCACCTTCTCGATATCGGGACCGGCACCGGCCGGATGGCCGAGCTGTTCGCCGACGAAGCGCAGCGGATCGTCGCGCTCGACAAGAATCTCGAGATGCTGCGCGTGGCGCGCGCCAAGCTGCAGCATCTCCCCGCCTCGTCGATCGAGCTCGTCCAGGGCGACTTTGCCGATCTCGCCTTTCCCGATGCGATTTTTGACACCGTGCTGCTCCACCAGGTGCTCCATTTCGCGCAGGATCCCGCGTTGGCGCTGGCGGAATCGGCGCGGGTGTTGCGACCTGGCGGGAGGATCGCAATCGTCGATTTCGCCAGCCACGATCACGAGGAACTCCGCCTTCGCCACCAGCATGTGCGGCTCGGCTTCTCCGATCGCCAGATGCGCGATCTGCTGCGCGGCGCGGGCTTTGCCGCCAAGGAGCCGATCGCGCTCGACGGGGGCGAACTGGTGGTCAAGATCTGGGTCGCGACCCGGCGCGCAGGCTCGCCTTCATCCTCTCCCTCTTCCTCCAAAGAACAGATCACATGACACGCTCCACCCCCATGGCTCTCGACCAGATGCAGGAAGCCAAGACCGCGCTGGGCGCGCCGCTCTTTTCCGATCTGCCCGGCGATATCGCGGTGAGTTTCGAATTCTTCCCGCCCAAGACCGAAAAGATGGCATCGACCCTGTGGGAAAGCGTCGCGACCCTTGCTCCGCTCGAGCCGCGCTTCGTCTCGGTGACTTACGGCGCGGGCGGCTCGACCCGCGAACGCACGCACGAACAGGTGGTGCGGATCCAGAACGAGGCCGGGATCCCCGCTGCAGCTCACCTCACCTGCGTCAACGCCACCCGTGAGGAGGTCGACGAGGTTGCGCGTCATTACTGGGATGAAGGTATTCGTCACATCGTCGCCCTGCGCGGCGATCCGCCTGACGGCGCCCCGCACTACGCACCGCACCCGGGCGGATACGCCAATGCTGCCGACCTGATCGCCGGGCTGAAGAAGGTCGCCGATTTCGAGATTTCGGTCGCGGCCTATCCCGAGGTTCATCCCGACAGCCCGGATGCGCAGGCCGATATCGACAACCTCAAGGCCAAGTTCGACGCGGGCGCCGACCGGGCGATCACGCAGTTCTTCTTCGATCCTGAATGCTTCTTCCGCTTCCGCGACAAGGTCGTGGCTGCGGGCATCGAGGCCGAGATCGTCCCTGGCATCATGCCGGTCATGAGCTTTGCCGCGGTCCAGCGCATGTCGGGGCTGTGCGGCACCGCGATCCCTTCGTGGATGGAGGGGCTGTTCGAGGGGCTCGATGAACGCCCCGCCGCCCGACAGCTGGTATCGGCGACGATCGCGGCGGAACTGTGCCGCAAGCTTTACGCAGGCGGCGTGCGCGAGTTTCACTTCTACACCCTCAACCGCGCGGAGCTCTCTTATGCGATCTGTCACATGCTCGGGAAACGCCCGGCGGGGAGCGCGACATGATTGTGCGTGAGAAGCTGATCGATGCAGCGACCAGCAGCATCCTGATCAAGGACGGCCCCTATGGCACCGCGATCCAGCGCGCAAAATTGAGCGAAGCGGATTATCGCGGCGATACCGGGCTGGAAAAGGACCAGAAGGGCAATAACGATCTCGTCAACCTGACCAGGCCTGATCTGATCCGCTCGATCTGCGACGAATATATCGCGGCAGGCGCGACGGTTCTTGCGACCAACACCTTCAACGCCAATCGCATCAGCCAGGCCGATTACGGGGCCCAGGACCTGGTGCGCGATATCAACATCTCGGCCGCCAAGGTCATCCGCGAGGCCTGCGACGATGCCACGCAACGCGACGGCAGACCGCGCTTCGTCTGCGGGGCGCTGGGGCCTACCAACAAGACGCTGTCGCTGTCGCCCGATGTCGAGGACCCGGGATATCGCGAAGTCGATTTCGACGAGATCGTCGAGGTCTATCGCGAGCAATGCATCGCGCTGATCGAAGGCGGGGTCGATACAATTCTCATCGAGACCGTTTTCGATACGCTTAACTGCAAGGCCGCGATCATGGCGGTCAAGCAGCTTGAACGCGAAATGGATCGGGATATCCCGATCATGATCTCGATGACCCTCACCGATCTTTCGGGCCGCAACCTCTCGGGTCACACGGTCGAGGCATTCTGGTACGCGGTGCGCCACGCAAAGCCGGTCACGATCGGGCTGAACTGCAGCTTTGGCGCGGACCAGCTTCGCCCGCACGTCAAGGCATTGAGCGCGCTCGCCGACACGCTGCTGATGGCCTATCCCAATGCAGGCCTGCCCAACGAGCTGGGCGAATATGACGAACTGCCCGAGACCACCGCTTCGCTCGTGCGCCAATGGGTCGATAGTGGGCAGGCCAACATCCTTGGCGGCTGCTGCGGCTCCACACCCGACCATATTCGCGCGATCGCCGAGGCGGTCGAGGGCATGCCCCCGCGCCAGATCCCGGCCACCGAGACCGCCATGCGGCTCGCGGGGCTTGAACCTTTCATAGTCACGGCCTGAATTCATGAACCAGCAGCAAGCCACAGCCCGCTTTATCAATGTGGGCGAGCGAACCAATGTCACCGGCTCGGCCCGGTTCAAGAAGCTCGTCATGGCCGGCGATTACGCCGAAGCTGTCGAGGTCGCGCGCCAGCAGGTCGAAAACGGCGCGCAGATCGTCGATGTCAACATGGATGAAGGCCTGCTCGACGCGGTCGAGGCGATGACCACCTTCCTCAAGCTGATCACCGCGGAACCTGATATCGCGCGGGTTCCGGTGATGATCGACAGCTCCAAGTGGGAGGTCATCGAGGCGGGCCTGAAATGCGTCAGCGGCAAGCCGATCGTCAATTCGATCAGCATGAAAGAGGGCGAAGAGGAATTTCTCGCGCATGCGCGGGCGTGCATGGATTATGGCGCCGCAGCCGTCGTGATGGCGTTCGACGAGGTCGGGCAGGCCGACACCAAGGAGCGCAAGGTCGAGATCTGCAAGCGCGCCTACGACCTGCTGACCGGGATCGGCTTCCCGCCCGAAGACATCATTTTCGACCCCAATATCTTTGCCGTGGCAACGGGGATCGAGGAGCACGATCGCTACGGTCTCGACTTCATCGAGGCGGTCCGCGAGATCAAGGCACAATGCCCGTATGCGCGCACGAGCGGCGGACTGTCGAACCTGTCCTTCAGCTTCCGCGGAAACGAGACGGTGCGCCGCGCGATGCATTCGGTGTTCCTCTATCACGCGATCCCCGCCGGGCTCGACATGGCGATTGTCAATGCCGGCCAGCTCGACGTCTATGACACGATCGACCCCAAGTTGCGCGAAGCCGTCGAGGACGTGATCCTCATGCGTCGATCCGACGCGACCGAGCGGCTGATCGAACTGGCCGAGAGCTACAAGGGCCGGTCGGCTGCCGAAGAGAAGGCGGCCGAGGAATGGCGCGGCTGGCCGGTCGAGAAACGGCTCGAACACGCGCTGGTGAAGGGGATCGACGCCCATATCGTATCCGATACCGAGGAAGCCCGCGCCGCGACCGAAGCGCGCA
>JBFHIF010000004.1:0-14652 GCA_041596595.1 Erythrobacter sp.
ACCGGCGAACTGCAGTTCTCGGCCGGCTTCTCCTCGATCGAGCAGTTCATTCTCGCGGGCAGCATCCGCCAGCGCAATTTCCGCGGACGGGGCCAGACGATCGGTCTATCGGTCAACTATTCGCAATATTCGCGCTCGGCGCAGGCGAGCTTTACCGAGCCCTACGTCTTCGATCGCAATATCTCGGCCGGTGTCGATATCTACCGCCGCGACTTCAACAGCTTCAACTTCCGCAACAATTCGCGCAATACCACGTTCGAACAGGCGACCACCGGCGGATCGATCCGCGTCGGCGTGCCGATCACCGAATACATGTCGATGGTGGGCAGCTACACGCTCAATTACGACGAGGTCGGCCTCGACGAGAACCTGTTCTTCACCGACATCGATGGCGATGGCGTTCGCGAGTGCGATCCGCTGCTCGCCGGACGTTTCCTGTGCGATGCGGTGGGTAACCGGTTGAGTTCGATCGTCGGGCTCTCTTTGTCCTACAACACGCTCAATTCGCGCCTACGCCCGACGCGTGGCCGCAACCTGTCGCTGTCGACCGAATATGCCGGGCTGGGCGGAGACGTGAACTACCTGCGTTTCCGCGGCAAGGCGCAGCAATTTTGGAACCTCGCCAATTCGGGTTTCATCTTCTCGCTCTCGGCTGAAGGCGGGACGATTATCCCGCTCAAGGAGCGCCCCGGCGCGGGTGTCGACGACATCCTGCTGACCGACCGCTTCTTCCTCGGCGAGCCGCAGTTCCGCGGGTTCGACATTCGCGGCGTCGGTCCGCGCATCCTGACCCAGCCCTATGTCCCGGGCGAGGATGGCAACCCGGTTCCGATCACCGACCGCGATAGCGTCCGTGACGACGCGCTCGGCGGCCGCAACTATTACCTCGCTCGCGCCGAACTCGAACTTCCGCTCGGCACCGGCGCGCGCGAACTGGGCCTCCGCCCATCGGTGTGGGTCGATGTCGGCGCCCTCTGGGGTGTCGAGACTCCGATCCTGCAGGACAACCCCAACGGCATCCAGAACATCGATACCGATGGCAACCTCCTGTTCATCGAGACTGGTACAGACGACCAGGGCAACCCCATTCGCTTCACCACGATCAATCCGATCGCGGCTGACGGGGTGACCGCCAATGTGCCGAGCATCCGCTCGAACAGCGCAATCCGCGAGGTCTTCCTCGGGAATTCGCCAACGCCCCGCATTACCGCCGGTATCGGGGTCAACTGGAACTCGCCCTTCGGGCCGTTCCGTATCGATTTCGCCCAGACGATCCGCAGGGTCGAAGGGGACGACGAAAAGACATTCACGTTCAACGTAGGAACCCAGTTCTGATGAAGACTTTCACCAAGATCCTCGCTCCGGCTGCCATCGCAGCTGCCGCTATCGCCGTTGCCGTTCCGGCTTCGGCGCAGGTCCAGGGCCGTATCGCTACCGCAGACGTTTCGCGCGCAATCATCTCGACCACCGCGCTGCAGACTGCATACAACCAGATCGGTACCACCTACGCGACGCAGCTCCAGACTCGCCAGACTAAGCAGCAGGAGCTTTCGACGCTGCTCCAGCCGTTCGACCAGAACGGCAACAACCAGCTCGACGATGCCGAGCTCCCGGCGGTGCAGAGCTCGCCCAACTTCACCAAGATCCAGACGCTCGAAAGCGAGATCGCCGGTCTCAACGCCCAGGTGACCAACGCCCGTATCTTCGCGGTCGAGCAGATCCTCGCGCAATATCCCACGGTGCTTCAGGACTTCGCGACGGCGCAGCAGATCCAGGTCGTGCTCCAGCCCGAAGCGATCCAGTTCGCAGTCGAGGGTGCCGACATCACCGCCAAGCTGACCACCGCGCTCAACACCAAGCTGCCCTCGGTCGGGATCGTTCCGCCTGAAGGCTATCGTCCGACCCGCCAGGGCGCGCAGATCTTCCAGGAGATCCAGCAGACGCTTCTCGCAGCCCAGATGATCCAGCAGCAGCAGGCCGCTCAGCAGCAGCAGCAGAGCAACCAGCCGCAGGGCCGCTAAGACTAGGAAACGGGGGCAGGGCATGAGCGAAGAGACTGCAAAGTCCGAACCGATCACGGATTACGACATCCACAAGGTGCTCAAGGCCCTGCCGCACCGCTACCCGCTCTTGCTGGTCGACCGGGTGAAGGAACTTCACCTCAACCAGCGCATCCACGCGGTCAAAGCGGTGACGATGAACGAGGAGTTCTTCCAGGGGCATTTCCCTGGCGCTCCGATCATGCCCGGCGTGCTCCAGATCGAGGCGCTGGCGCAGGCGGCGGCGATCCTCGGGATCGAGACGCTCGAACTTTCCGGGACCGGCAAGCTGGTGATCTTCATGGGGATCGAGAGCGCCAAGTTCCGCTCGCCCGTGACGCCCGGCCGCCTGCTCGATCTCGAGGTCGAGTTTCTCCAGCAGCGGCGCACGATCTACAAGTTCAAGGGCCGCGCGAGCGTCGAGGGCAAGACCACCTGCGAGACCGAGTTCACTGCGATGATCGCCGATCCGCCGCAGGGCTGAGGCGCACGGGGGCCGAACGACAAAGATGGGCCGCGCGGGGTTGCCATTCCCGGCAATCCCGACTAAGCGCGCCGCTTCTCCGATTTCATAGCAATGCCGGTCGGAACCGGCACACGCTGACAAGGAACAAGACGATGAAAGCCGAAGGGCATCCCGAATATCACATGATCACGGTCAAGATGACCGATGGTACCGAATTCCAGACCCGCTCGACCTGGGGCAAGGAAGGCGCCACCCTCGCGCTTGAAATCGACCCGACCAGCCACCCGGCATGGACCGGCGGCAAGCAGCAGCTTCAGGAAGGCGGCCGCGTTGCAGCCTTCAACAAGCGCTTCGGCGGGCTCAGCCTCAAGAAGTAAGCGACCAGATCAAGCTTCGCGTCCTTCGGGGCGCAAGGGGGAGGGCGGGCCGACGGGTCCGCCTTCTTCGTTTGGGGATCAGGTCGGCCAGCCGTCCGGCCAGGGGCGCTCGCGATACCACTTGGTAATCACGTATTTGACGCCTTTCCTGACCTTGAGCGCGTGGTGCAGCGTGCTGGCATTGCCGCTGCCATCGGGATTGCGATTGTTCCAGCCCAGCAGCTTGCCGCGTTCGGGACGGATCAGCTTGTCGATCGCCTTGAAACGGGTCGCACCACCGGCCTCGACATCGTTGAGATAGACCATGAAGGTCCAGGTGCGCTGACCGGCCCTGGCGCAGAATTTCTCCCAGTCCGCGCCCTGGGGATCAAACCAGTCGGTGTGCGGCTTGAATTCCTGCCCGACATCGTATCGCTGGCCTTGCAGCTGTTCGCCATGCGCCGGGTCGATGCCGGTGAACTCTGTCAGCATCGCGTCGAGCGTTGCGACCGGTTCGTCTTCGCTCCTGAGGTCGCAGGTCTCGCTCGTGCGGAATACCGGATCGCCGTTATAATCGGCGAGCGCCGAGGGTCGGCGATCCTTGTCGATCAGCGCGATCAGCGACTCGCAATGCGCCCGGTCGAGAAAGTCCGGCTTCACGAACAGGTCGAGTTTGTTCGAAGGGATCCGCCGCACGCCGGGATGCGCGCGCAGATGCTGCGAGGAAGATTCGCCCGGATCCGGCTTCATGACGTCGCGAATAGCGCCGCTATCGGATCGCGCCAAGTCCACCGCGAGGCTGCGCGCAAGAAAATTGCGTCAGGGATTTCTCGCCGCAGTTTTTGCTTCCCATCCGGGCCCGATTGTGCAACAGGCTCGCGCCCGCTCAGCGCAGCCTTGACCGGCGGCGCGGGCACGGTAAACGCCCCTCTTGCGCGAGACCCGAAGGCGATCATTCGTCGAGGGGTCGAAGCGGGGCATATGGCGATCGTAGCTCAGTTGGTTAGAGCGCCGGTTTGTGGTACCGGAGGTCGGGGGTTCGAGACCCCTCGATCGCCCCATTTCCCCTTCGTTTCGTGACACTTGAACCAGTGCCGGGCGCGCGTGCGCCGGCTTTAGGGGGTATCCAAGTCACATGACCGCTTTCTGGACCGAACCCGATTACGACGAGCATGAGATCGTTCACGTCGTGCATCACCGCGAGAGCGGGCTGATGGCGATCATCGCGGTTCATTCGACCCATCTCGGGCCCGGTGCGGGCGGGACGCGGTTCTGGCATTACCCTGACCCCAAGGACGGCTTGCGCGATGCACTGCGCCTCTCGCGAGGGATGAGCTACAAGAACGCGATGGCGGGTCTGCCGCTGGGCGGTGGCAAGGCGGTCATCCTCGCTGACGAGGCGCGCACCAAGACGCCCGAACTGCTTGCGGCTTTCGGCGATGCGGTCGAAGGGCTGGGCGGTCGCTACGTCACCGCCGAGGATGTCGGGATTTCCGAAGCCGACATGGTCGCCGTGTCCAAGCGCACCGCGCACGTCTCGGGCCTCCCGGTCGACGGTGACGGCAGCGCCGGCGGCGATCCGGGGCCTTTCACGGCACTCGGGATCTACCAGGGCATCAAGGCCGCGGTGCGCCACAAGCTGGGCAAGGACAGTGTTTCGGGCGTCCACGTCGCAATCCAGGGCACCGGGAGCGTTGGCGGCGGAGTGGCAAAGCTGCTCGCCAGGGACGGAGCCCAGCTTACTCTCGCCGATATCCATCACGATCGCGCTGCAGCGCTTGCCGCCGAACTGGGCGGCAAGTCCGTGGCTGCGGACGAGATCATGACTGTTGCCTGCGACGTGTTCAGCCCCAACGCGTTGGGCGCGATCCTGAACGATGACAGCATCGCCGCGCTCGACACCGCGATTGTCGCGGGCGGGGCGAACAACCAGCTCGCTCGCTCGCAACACGGCAAGACGCTGTTCGATCGCGGTATCCTGTTCGCGCCCGATTACGTCATCAATGCCGGTGGGATCATCTCGGTCGCGACCGAATATCTGGCTCGCCGCGATGGAATCGCCGCCGGGGTCGATCAGGTGCATGAACGCATTTCGGCGATCCCCGAAAGGCTCGAGCAGATATGGCAGGAGAGTGACGACACCGGGACCCCTCCCGATGTGGTGGCCGACCGGATGGCGCAGGAACTCATCGGCCGCGGGTAAACCCAAATCCGGCCTTGCGGGGGCTGCCCGCACGGCTAGAGTGGGCGCGGACATCATCGTAATGCATATCTACGCCAACCCCCGCCGCTTCCTGTCGCTAGCACGGTGGCTGACACCGCTGCTGTGGTGGGGCGGACTTGCGCTCACCGTCGGCGCACTCGCTTGGGGATTTTTCGCAGTACCGCCCGACCGGCTGATGGGTGACACCGTCCGCATCCTGTTTGTCCATGTCCCGGCCGCGTGGCTGGGGATGGGCGGCTGGACCGGGATCGCGATCGCCAGCGCGGTCCTGCTGATCTGGAAACATCCGCTCGCCGCCGTCGCCGCGCGGGCGATCGCGGTGCCGGGAATGGCCTTTACCGCGATATGCCTCGCCACCGGTTCGATCTGGGGGCGTCCGACCTGGGGCACCTGGTGGGAATGGGACGGGCGGTTGACCAGCATGCTGGTGCTGCTGTTCCTCTATGTCAGCTATATCGCGCTGGCGCAGGCTTCGGCGCGCGAGGGCGGATCGCCGCGGATTGCCGCGATCTTCGGCCTCGTGGGCGCGATCAACATTCCGATCATCAATCGCTCGGTGGTGTGGTGGAACTCGCTGCACCAGCCGCCCAGTATCACGGCGGGGAAAAGCGCGATCGACGCAGTCTATTTTTGGCCGCTGCTTGCCGCGGTTCTCGGCTTCTCGCTGCTGTTCGGCGCGATCGTGCTGATGCGGATGCGCGCGCTGATTGCCGAGCAACAGGTCGAGGCCCGTCTGCGCCGCCGCGCGCTGGCTGACGAGGCACCAGGTTCGAACGCAGCTTCCGCGATGGAGACGGCGTGATGCGCGAGGCGCTCGACCACTGGGATTTCGTGATCGCGGCCTATGCGATCGGGATTGGCGGGTTGGCCGCCTTGGCAGCGTGGAGCTGGCAGGCGATGCGGAGCGCCGAGAAGCGCCGCGACGCGGTCAAGCGCGATGGGGCCGGGCGATGAAACCCAAGCATCAGAGACTGGCGCTGGTTGTGTTCGCGATCATCGCGATCGTTGCCGCCGGACTGGTCGCGGCGTGGACGCTGCGAAACCAGGCGAATTATTTCTATCTTCCCGAGCAGATGGCGGCTCAGCCGCCCGCACCGGGCCAAGCGGTTCGCCTCGGCGGAATGGTCCGGCCCGGATCGATCGCGACCGAGCCTGACGGGATCACCATCGGCTTCGTCGTTACCGGCAACAATGGCAGCGCGATCCCCGTCCATTACAGCGGCATATTGCCCGATCTCTTCGTCGAAGGGTCGGGGGTCGTGGCCGAGGGCTCGCTGCGGGCCGACGGGGTGTTCGAGGCCACCAACCTGCTTGCCAAGCACGACGAGAATTATGTCCCGCGCGAGCTCGAAGGGCTCGAAGGCCACAAGGCCGCCGATTATGCCGCCGATTCCACGGTCGGGCTGGACTGAGCCGGGAGAAAGCGCGCGATGATTGCGGAAATAGGCCTTGTTGCCCTGTGGCTCGCTGCCGCGCTTGCGGTGTTGCAGATGGTCGCGGGGATGCTTGGCTTTCGCGATGAAGCCGCGCCGATGGCCGGTTTTGCCCGTCCCGCTGCCGCGCTGCAGGCGGGTCTGGCCGCGCTGGCCTTCGCGATGCTGCTCTATGCCTTTGCGGTCACCGATCTTTCGATCAAGCTGGTGGCGACCAATTCGCACTCGGCCAAGCCGCTGCTTTTCAAGCTGACCGGCACCTGGGGGAACCACGAAGGCTCGATGCTGCTGTGGGTGACCGTGCTCGCGCTATCGGGCGGCTTGCTCGCGCTGATCGAACGGCGGCTGTCCGAGCGCACGATGAATGCGACGCTCGGCATACAGGGCTTCGTCGCGCTCGGCTTCTACGCCTTCCTGCTGCTGTCCTCGAACCCGTTCGAGCGGCTCCCGGTCCCCGCTCTCGAAGGGGTGGGTCTGAACCCGCTGCTGCAGGATATCGGTCTCGCGATGCACCCACCCACGCTCTATGTCGGCTATGTCGGACTGTCGGTCGCGTTCAGCCTTGCGATGGGGGCTCTCCTCACTCGCGCGGTGACACCTGAATTCGCGCGGGTCATGCGCCCGTGGGTGCTGTTTGCCTGGGTGTTCCTCACGCTGGGCATCACGGCGGGCTCCTACTGGGCCTATTACGAGCTGGGCTGGGGCGGCTGGTGGTTCTGGGACCCGGTCGAGAATGCCTCGCTGATGCCCTGGCTCGCCGCGACTGCGTTGCTCCACTCGGTCAGCGTGCTCGCCGCGCGCGATGCGCTTCGCACCTGGACGATCATGCTCGGCGTGCTCGCCTTCTCGATGAGCATGCTCGGCACCTTCCTCGTGCGCTCGGGGGTTCTCACCAGCGTCCACGCCTTCGCGGTCGATCCCGAGCGCGGGACTTTCATTCTCGCGCTGCTCGCGCTTTATATCGGCGGCGCACTGGCGATCTTCGCGCTGCGCGCCGGGTCTATCTCCGAGGGCAAGAGGTTTTCGCCGGCCAGCCGCGAAGGCGCGCTGGTGTTCAACAACGTGATGCTGTCCGCAATCCTCGCGATCGTGCTGCTCGGCACGCTCTACCCGCTGCTGACCGAAGCGTTCGGCGTGCGGGTGAGCGTCGGCCCGCCCTATTTCAACCCGGCGGGCGCGATTTTCGCGGTGCCGATGCTGGTGGTGATGGCGATCGGGCCGTCGCTGCGCTGGAAGCGCGATTCGGCGCGGCGATTGCAGTTCGAACTGCTGACGATCGCGGCAGCGGGTATCGCTTCTGCGGCGCTCGCGACCTTCTTCGGATGGCCCGGCGTGCTCCCGCTGATCGGACTGGCCCTTGCGGGCGCGCTCGGCGTCGCGGCGTTCATGCCGCTCCGTGGCCGCAAGCTTGCCAGCGTGCCGGTCGCGACCTGGGGCATGGTGGTCGCGCATTTCGGGGTCGCGGTGGCCCTGCTCGGCATGGCGTCAGAGAGCGCCTACACGCAGGAACGGCTTGCAGCGGTCACCCCGGGGCAGAGCGTGACAGTGGGTGACTGGAGCGTGACTCTCGAGGGGATCGACCCGGTGGCCGGCCCCAACTGGACCGCGATCGAAGCCCGCGTGCTGGCAGCAAGAGGCGAGGGCGAGCCGGTCCTTCTCACGCCGCAGGCGCGGACGTTCTGGGCGCCGGTGCAGGAGACCAATGAAAGCGCGCTCGAAACCCGCTGGGACGGGCAGCTTTACGCGGTGATCGGCGACCGTGCCGGGGTCGACGAGGCGGGCAATCCGCGCTGGCAGCTACGGGTCTGGTGGAAACCGTTCGTCACCTTCATCTGGTATGGCGGCCTACTCGTTGCGCTGGGCGGCTTCCTGGCGATCATCGGCCGGGTGCGCGCCGATCTGCGCCGCCGCGCTGCGGTCCGCAAGGGCGAACAGCGCCGCGCCGACCAGGCGGAACTCGACATTTCTCCAGAAGAGGCAATAAGCTGATGCGGCCCATCTTCTTCATCCCGCTCGCGCTGTTTGCGTTCTTTGCCGGTCTTGCGGGCTATATGCTGACGCAGGACAAGGACCAGTCGGTTCCTTCCGCGATGATCGACAAGCCGCTGCCCGAATTCGATCTCCCGCCAGCTACGCCGGGGATAGCGGGCCTCAAACGCGCCGACCTGATCGGGGGCGAACCCAGGCTGCTCAATGTCTGGGCGAGCTGGTGCCTGCCCTGCATCGCCGAAGCCCCGCAACTCGAGGCGCTCAAGCAACAAGGGGTCGAGATCGTCGGGGTCGCGATCCGCGACAAACCCGAGGACGTCGCCGATTTCCTCGCGCGTTACGGCAATCCCTATTCGCGCATCGGCGCGGATGACATTTCCTCGCTCCAGATCGAGATTGGCGCGGCCGGAGTGCCCGAAACCTTCGTGATCGATGCCAAGGGCAATATCCGCTACCAGCATATCGGCGATATCCGGCAGAACGACGTGCCCAAGCTGCTGGAAATCCTCGAGGACGTTCGCTGATGCGCTGGTTGCTTGCTCTCCTCGTCGCGATCGCGGCGCTGCCCGTGACGCTCCCTGCAACCGCGCAGGACACGATGCCGCCCGCGCCCTATGCCTATCGCCAGCTCGACGATCCCGCTCTCGAGGCCAAGGCGACCGCGTTGATGAACACGCTGCGTTGCCTCAAGTGCCAGTCGCAGTCGATCAACGATAGCGATGCGCCGATGGCAGGTGACATGCGACACCAAGTTCGCAGCCGCATTCTCGCAGGAGAAGATCCCGAGGCAATCCGCGCCTGGCTGATCGAGCGTTACGGCGATTATGTCAGCTACCAGCCCGAAGTCAGCGAGACCACCTGGCCGCTCTTCGCGATTCCGGCGATCCTCGTCCTGCTGGCGCTCGCAGTGTTGCTAAGGCGCCTGGGCAAGCGTCGGCGCGAGGGATCGGTCTGATGGGCAGCTGGCTTGCCATCCTCGCGCTCACGCTCGCGGTCTTCGGGGTCGCGGCGCTTGTGCTGAAATTGCCGCGCTCGGGTTATGCGCTGCTGGGCGCGACCTTGCTGTTCGGGCTCGCGGGTTACGCCTGGCAGGGGTCACCCGACCAGCCTGCCGCGCCCAAGGCCGCGATGACGCAAACCGCGCATTCGGGCGAGGAGATGGTCAGCGCGCGTACGTCGCTGTTTGAAGAGGCCCAGCCCAAGCCCGGTTATCTCATCACCTCCGATGCCTTTGCCCGCCGCGGTCAATATGACGATGCCGCGGGCCTGCTGCGCCGGGGGCTGACCGAAAATCCCGGCCATCTCGAAGGCTGGCTGGCGCTCGCCATGGCGCTGACCGAGCACGCCGATGGCGCGGTGACCCCGGCGGCGGCCTATGCCTATGACAAGGCGCGGGCAATCGACCCGGTCAATCCGGCGCCGGATTTCTTCCTCGGCTATTCGCTGCTGCGATCGGGCGAATTCCGGCGCGCGCGCAACATCTGGGTCGAGCTGCTCGAACGCTCGCCTGCAGACGCGCCGTGGCGTGAAGACCTCACCGGGCGGATCGAACAACTCGATGCGATGATCGCCAATGCGCCCATGCTGCAATGAAACAGCCATGCTCGCGGCGGTTGCCGGGGCGATAGCGCGGTGCTAGGGGCCGCGACCTCGCGGGGCTTCGCGCTGGAACAGGGCGTGGCCGCGAACAGGGTCGGGGGCAGTACCGGAATGCGGGAAATCCAGTTTCAATGAATGACACGGCCATCCAGCCGGCGCCAGCGCACCAGCCACCCAAGGGCGGAACGCCGCACAAGGGCTCGCGCGCCGCTCTCGCGGTGGGCGCGATCGGCATCGTCTTTGGCGATATCGGCACCAGCCCGCTCTATGCGTTCCGCGAGACTTTTGTCGGTCCGCATCCGCTGACGCTCGATACCGCGCACGTGCTCGGCGTAATCAGCCTGATCTTCTGGTCGATGACTCTCGTGGTCTCGATCCAGTATGTCAGCATCCTGATGCGCGCCGACAACAAGGGGCAGGGCGGTAGTCTTGCGCTGGTCGCGCTGATCAGCCGCTCGATCTCGAAATCCAAATATGGCTGGCTGGCGGTGCTGCTGGGCGTGTTCGCGACATCGCTGTTCTACGGCGACAGCATGATCACACCCGCGATCTCGGTGCTTTCCGCGGTCGAGGGGCTGACCGTGGTCGATGAAGGCCTGCAACCCTACGTGATCCCGATCGCGCTCGCGCTGCTGGTCTTCCTCTTCATCCTGCAGAAACGCGGCACCGCGAAGGTCGGCGCGCTGTTCGCCCCGGTGATGATCGTGTATTTCACCGTGATCGCCGGGATGGGGTTGTGGCAGATCCTGGGCACGCCCGAAATCCTGTGGGCGCTCAATCCCTATTACGCGGTCAATTTCTTTTTCCTCGATGGCTGGCTTGCATTCCTCGCGCTGGGCAGCGTCGTGCTCGCGGTGACGGGGAGCGAGGCGCTCTATTCCGACATGGGCCATTTCGGACGCGGACCGATGCGCCTGTCGTGGTTCGGATTTGTGATGCCGTGCCTGCTGCTCAACTATTTCGGGCAGGGCGCGATGATCATCGGGCTGCCGCCCGAACAGGCGGCGCAGGCGATCCAGAGCCCGTTCTTCTTCCTCGCAAGCGAGGAATGGCGGCTGCCGCTGGTGTTCCTGGCGACTGTCGCGACCTTCATCGCCAGCCAGGCGGTGATCTCGGGCGCGTTCTCGATCACCCACCAGGCGATCCAGATGGGCTACATTCCGCGCCTCAACGTTCGCCACACCTCCGAAACCGAGGGTGGGCAGATCTATATTCCCTTTATCAACTGGGCGCTGATGATCGCGGTGATCCTGCTGGTGCTGACCTTCCAGAATTCGTCCAACCTCGCCAGCGCCTATGGGATCGCGGTGACCGGGGCGGTGACGATCGACACGCTGCTGATGGGCGTGCTGTTCGTCGGCGTGTGGAAGTGGAAGTGGTGGTATGCGCTGCCGGTGGTGCTGCTGTTCCTGATCGTCGACGGGGCCTATTTCGCCGCGAACCTCACCAAGGTGCCGCAGGGCGGCTGGTTCCCGCTCGTGGTCGGCCTCGTCGCCTTCACACTGCTCACCACCTGGGCGCGCGGACGCAAGCTGATGCGCGCGCGGATGAGCGAGGTTGCGCTGCCGATGGAAATCTTCGCCAAGAGCGCCAAGAACTCGGCGCTGCGCGTGCCGGGCACCGCGATCTTCATGGCGTCGAGCACCGCAGGCGTCCCCTCGGCGCTGCTGCACAATATCAAGCACAACAAGGTGCTCCACGAGCGCGTGATCATCCTCACCGTGGACATCCAGGACGTGCCTTATGTCGATTCGTCCGAAAGGTGCGAATTCGTCGACATGGGCGACGGGTTCTACCGCGCGGTGCTGCATTACGGCTTCATGGAGGAGACCGACGTCACCCGCGGGCTGCAGCACATGGAGCGTTGCGGCGGGAAGTTCGACATGATGAACACCAGCTTCTTCCTGTCGCGCCAGACCCTGCTGGCAAGCGAGAAGCCGGGAATGCCGATCTGGCGCGAGAAGATCTTCGCCTGGCTGCTGCGCAATTCGGCGAGCGCGATGGACTTTTTCAAGCTCCCGACCAACCGCGTGGTCGAGCTGGGAAGCCAGGTCGAGATCTAGCCTCGGCTCAGGCGGTGGGCGGTTCGTCCTTCACCACCTCGTCTTCGGCGCCGACATTCAGCCCGTGCTTCAACAGCATCGGGATCTGGGTGAAGGTGAACAGGAAGGTGAGCGGCAGGAACACCCAGAACTTGGCCCACAGCCAGCCTTCGAAGGTCAGCTGCGCGCGAAGCCCCTCGTTGAGCGCTGCGAGGATAAGGAAGAACACGCCCCAGTTGCGCGACAGCTTGAGCCAGCCGGTATCCGAGAGGCCTTCGAACGCGGCTTCGAGCAGGATGCGGAGAAGCGGCCTGCTAAATGCGAAACCGACCAGCAGCGCGACCCCGAACACCGCGTAGATGATCGTGGGCTTCAGCTGGACGAACACCGGATCGCCGAAGAATATCGTCAGCGCGCCGAACCCGACGATGAGCGCAGTCGAGAACCACAACATCGGCGAAACCTTGCCGAGCCGCCATTTCGACACCAGCAGCGCGGTCACGGCCGCCAGCATGAACGCGCCGGTGCCGTAGATGATCGCGAGCAATTCGCCCGCGGGTTCGGGATCGTCGGGAGCGTTGAGCCGATAGACCGCGAGAAAGACCAGCAGCGGCCCGTAATCGACCGCGACATTGATCCAGCTCGATTTCGCTTTCTTGATTTCCGTGTCCGCCATCAGGCTACCCCTGCAATGACTCTGGCTACCAGGTCGGGATCGAACGGGCGCAGGTCTTCCATTTTTTCGCCCACCCCGATCGCGTGGATCGGCAGGCCGTATTGCTCGGCCGCAGCGACCAGCACGCCCCCGCGCGCGGTCCCGTCGAGCTTGGTCATGATGAGGCCGGTCACGCCCGCCACTTCCTTGAACACGTCGATCTGGGACAGCGCGTTCTGGCCATTGGTGGCGTCGAGCACCAGCACCACGTCATGCGGCGCCTCGGGATTGAGCCGACCGAGAACCCGCCGGATCTTGGCGAGTTCGTCCATCAGTTCTCGCTTGTTCTGGAGCCGCCCGGCAGTGTCCACCACCAGCGCGTCGATCCCGGTATCGGTGGCCTGCTTGACCGCATCGAACACCACCGCCGAAGGATCGCCGCCCTCCGGTCCGCGTACGAGATCGACCCCGGCGCGTTCGGCCCAGGTGGCAAGCTGCCCGATCGCAGCGGCGCGGAAGGTATCGCCCGCCGCGAGCAGCACGCCGTAATCCTCCTCGGTGAACAGATGGGCGAGCTTGGCGATCGTCGTCGTCTTGCCCGAACCGTTGACTCCGATCACGAGGATCACCTGCGGGCGCGGGAAAGCGGTTATCTCGAGCGGCTTTGCCACCGGGCGCAGGATCTCCGCGATCTCGGCTGCCACCGCTTGCTTGAGCTCGGTCTGGGTGATCTCGGCCCCAAACCGCTTTTCGGCCAGCTTCGCGCGGATCCGTGCGGCGGCCGCCGGGCCGAGGTCGGATACGATCAGCGCGTCCTCGATATCGTCGAGCGTCGCGTCGTCGAGCTTCCCTCCGCCAGAGATTCCGGTGAGGTTTTCGGAAAGGCGGTCGGACGTCTTGCGAAAGCCGCCCAGCAGCCTTTCGCTCCAGCTTTTCTCGCTCATGTGAGGAGACCCTTCTCGATCCGGTTGGGGGTGATGGTGACGATATCGCCCGCCTTTGTGCCCTCCGGCAGCGCGGCGCGCGCGTAATTGGGCGCATAGCCTGTGCCGTCGCGTTCGGCGAGGACCGGGATGGGTTCGCCCACAAGGCTTTCGAGCCAGCGCGAACGAACCTGCGAGACTTCTTCGCGAAGCTGCGCGGCGCGCGCCTTGATCACCTCGCGGCCAAGCTGCGGCATCTTCGCTGCCGGCGTTCCCGGGCGCGGCGAGAACGGGAAGATGTGGCCGTGGACGATATCGAGTTCGCGGATGATCGAAAGGTTGTCGGCATGGTGCGCCTCGGTCTCGGTCGGGAAGCCCGCCATCAGGTCGGCGCCCACCGCGAGTTCGGGGCGGCGCGCCTTGAGCGCTTCGACCAGTTGCACCGCATCGGCGCGCAGGTGGCGGCGCTTCATGCGCTTGAGGATCAGGTCCGCCCCGTGCTGGAGCGAGAGATGGAGGTGCGGCATGACCCGGCTCTCACCCGCGATGAGTTCGAACAGGCAATCGTCGATCTCGACCCCGTCGACCGAGGAGAGCCGCAACCTGGCAAGAGCGGGGAAGGCGCCGAGTATCGCTGCGACCAGTTCACCCAGCGCCGGCGAACCGGGCAAGTCTTCGCCCCAGCTCGTGAGGTCGACCCCGGTCAGCACCACTTCGCTCGCTCCGAGGCTTAGATGAGTCTCGATCTCGCGCAGGACTTCGGCGATCGGCTGGCTGCGGCTGGTTCCGCGCCCCTGCGGGATCACGCAGAAGGTGCACGAATGGTCGCACCCGTTCTGCACAGCGATGAAGGCTCGGGTCCGGGTCGGCGCGAGCGGGGCGATGTCGGTGGGCACGTTCCAGGCGCGCGGATCGAGCTTCGCCGC
>JBFHIF010000005.1:0-14620 GCA_041596595.1 Erythrobacter sp.
AGCGAAAGCCCCACGATCGAGCTCAGCCGGTTGCCCACCGCATCGCACAGGAAACGCCCGGCAAGCAACGGATCGCATTCGGGAACGCCATCGCCATCGATGTCGGAGAAGAACAGGCTCTCGTCGAGGCCGACCTCGTCGTAATTGAGAGTGTAGCTGCCCACCATCGACATGTATTCGGTCAGCGGAACCCCGACCCGGATCGAGCCGCCGGTGGTCGCCTGTTCGAACGTGGTGTTGCGCGAATTGTTGCGGAAGTTGAAGCTGTTGAAGTCGCGGCGGTAGATATCGACACCGGCCGAGATATTGCGATCGAAGACGTAGGGCTCGGTAAAGCTCGCTTGCGCCGAGCGCGAATATTGCGAATAGTTGACCGAAAGCCCGATCGTCTGGCCGCGTCCGCGGAAATTGCGCTGGCGGATCGAGCCGGCCAGAATGAATTGCTCGATCGAGGAGAAGCCGGCCGAGAACTGCAGTTCGCCGGTGGGCTGTTCCTCGACATTGGCTTCGAGGATGATCCGGTCGGGCGCGCTGCCTTCGACCTGCGTGACCTCGAAATTCTCCTGGAAATAGCCGAGCGAATTGATTCGCGCGGTGGTGCGCTGGACGCCCAGCGAGTTGAACGCGTCGCCTTCCGCGAGACGGAATTCGCGGCGGATGACCTTGTCCTGCGTGAGCGTGTTGCCGTTGACATCGACCCGCTCGACATAGACGCGCGGCGCCTGTCGCAGGATGAACGTGATGTCCATCGTCAGCGTGTCCTTGTTGCGGCTGAACCGCGGCTGGACATCGGCAAAGGCATAGCCGAAGCGACCGGCGAGCTCGGTCAGCTGTTCGACCGTGTCCTCGACCGCCTTGGCGTTATACCAGTCGCCGCTTTTCATCGCGAGCTGGTTGCTCATCACGTCGCTGTCAAAGTCGCGCAGCTGGCTTTCGACCTGCACATTGCCGAACTTGTAGCGCTCGCCGTCCTCGACCACGTAGGTGATGATGAAGTCTTCCTGGTCGGGAGTCAGCTCGGCGACGGCGGACACGACGCGGAAATCGGCATAGCCTTCGGTGAGGTAGAACTGGCGCAGCTTCTGCTGGTCGAACGCCAGCCGATCGGGGTCGTAGCTGGTGTTCGAACTGAAGAAGCGGTGGAAGCGCGCCTGCTTGGTCACCATCTCGCCGCGCAGTTCGCCATCGGAGAACTTCTCGTTGCCGATGATGTTGATCTGCTGGACCTTGGATTTCGGCCCCTCGGTGATCTCGAACACGACATCGACGCGGTTCTGCGGGAGCTGCACCATCTTGGGTTCGACGACCGCGGCGAAGCGGCCCTGCCGCTTGTAGAGCTCGACGATGCGGGCAACGTCGGCGCGAACCTTCGAACGGGTGAAGATCTGCCGCGGAGCAAGCTTGATCTCGGGCAGGATCTTGTCGCTCTTGAGCCGCTTGTTGCCCTCGAGGACGATGCGGTTGATGACCGGGTTCTCGGTCACGGTGATCACGACATTGCCGTTATCGTTGCGGATCGAGAAGTTCGAGAACAGCTCGGTCGCGCCGAGGTCCTTCAGCGCCTCGTCGGCAGCGGCGGCGGTGTATTCCTCGCCGACGCGCAGGCGGATGTAGGACAGGATCGTGGTCGGCTCGAGCCGCTCGGCACCCTCGACGCTGATCGAACGGATGGTGTTCGTGCTCGGGGCAGGCGCGGGAGCCGGGGTCGCGGCAGGTGCGGACTGTGCGGAACGGGTCGCGGGGGTCACGCTGCCCTCGCCACCGTCGTCCTGTGCCAGAGCGCCGTAGGGCACGCCGGCGAGCATGGTCGCCCCGGTCAGCGCAAGCGCAAGCCGCCGCGCCTTGGTTGGTGCCATCTGCTGGACAAGGGCGCTGCCCGTGTGCTCGCGTCGATTCATGGAGTTATAGTTCCCGTCTAGGCCGTCTGGTATCCACCGGCGAAGCGCCTGCCCGCATATGGTCGCGGTCTGCGCCCGGCGGGCCGCTGCAATTCCGAACGCCTCTGCCCCAACCCGAGCGCGCAATCAAGCCGAGTGTAGGGGGACACCGCGTCCATCAGTTCCCTTTCCCCGATTAACTGCCGAAAAGCGTCCTGAAGAACGCCAGCGAAGCAACGTCGTTGACCGTGACGATCAGCATGAAACCGAGCACCACGAGAATCCCTGTGCGATAGGCCCATTCTGTCGCCTTGGGTCCCACCGGCTTCCTGCGAACCGCCTCGGCCGCGTAGAAAGCGAGATGGCCTCCGTCGAGCGCGGGAATTGGCAAGATGTTGATGAATGCCAAGTTAAGCGAGATCAGCGCGGCGAAGTTGAGAAAGGCGACGAACCCGAGGCTCATCTGCTCGCCCGAATACTTGGCGATCTTGACCGGTCCGCCCAGTTCCTTGATCGAGCGCTCGCCGACCAGGACCTGCTTCAGTCCGGTCAGCATCATCGCCATCACATCGCCGCTATGCGCGACCGCGAGCGGCACCGATTCGAGCGCGCCGACCTCTTCGAGGACATATTCGCCCCCGCTCGGCGCGACCCCGATCTGGCCGATTACGCTGACATTGCCGAAGTTGTCGGCGATCTCGACCCGGTCGGTGGTGAGCGGAAAATCGAGCCGTTCGCCCTCGCGCTCGACCGTCAGGACCATGTCGGTTTCGGGATACAGCGCGATCGCGCCGCGAATATCTTCGAAATCCTCGACCGGCGCGCCGTCGATCGCGACGATCAGGTCGCCGACCTCGATCCCGGCTGCGGCGGCAACCGAGGTTTCGGTGAACGCGCCTACCGTGCGCGAATCCTCTTCGCTGATGACGCTGGGCTTGCCCAGGACGGCAAACAACGAGGCGAAGATCGCGATGGTGATGGCGAAATTGGCGAACGGGCCCGCCCCCACGATCAGCGCGCGTTTCCACAAGGCGGCGTGGTGAAAGCTGCCCGCGCGTTCCTCGGCGTTGGCGGCTGCATTGGCTTGCGCGTCGGGAACGCTGGCGGGATTCATGTCGCCCTTGAACTGGACAAATCCGCCCAGCGGCAGCGCGGCAATCCGCCAGCGGGTTCCGCGGCGATCGGTGCGCCCCCAGATTTCCTTGCCGAACCCGATCGAGAAAACCTCGGCCTTCACTCCGAACCAGCGCCCCACGAGGTAGTGGCCCAGTTCGTGCAGGGTAATCAGCGGCCCTAGCAGGAGCAGGAAACCGACGAGATACATCCAGAAGGGAGGGGATTCAAACAATGGCTGTGCTTTCAAGCAGTTGACGAGCCGCGGCGCGAGCCTGCCCGTCTGCGGCGAAGACCTCGTCGAGCGAGCGCGGGGCGGGCAGCGAGATGCCCGCCAGGGTATCGGCTACCACTGCGGCAATGTCCATGAACCCGATCTGACCGGCGAGGAAGGCCGCGACCGCGATCTCGTTGGCGGCGTTGAGCACCGCCGGGGCCGAGCCGCCCGCCTCGATCGCCTCGCGCGCCATGCGGGTCGCGGGAAACCGCGCCTCGTCGGGCGCGAAAAAGGTCAGTTCGCCGATTTCGGTGAGGTCGAGAGGCTCGAGCGGGGTATCCATCCGCGCGGGCCATGCGAGGCACGACGCGATCGGCACGCGCATGTCCGAGGGTCCGAGCTGCGCCAGGGTCGAGCGGTCGCGGAATTCGACCGTCGAATGCACCACGCTCTGCGGGTGGACGATGATCCGCAGACGGTCGAGCCCGACCGGGAACAGGTGGTGCGCCTCGATATATTCGAGCCCCTTGTTCATCATGGTCGCCGAATCGACGCTGATCTTGGCTCCCATCGACCAGTTGGGATGCGCTACCGCCTGTGCCGGAGTGGCGGCTTTGAGCTGCGCCTCGCTCCAAATGCGGAACGGCCCGCCGCTTGCGGTCAGCGTGATGCGGGCGACATCGGCGAGGTCGCTCCCCGCAAGGCACTGGAAGATCGCATTGTGCTCGCTGTCGGTCGGCAGCAGCGTCGCGCCGTGGCGGGCGACCGCGCTCATCAGCACGTCGCCGGCCGAAACCAGCGCTTCCTTGTTGGCGAGCGCGATCGTCGCGCCGCGTTCTACCGCGGCCATGACCGGGGCCAGTCCCGCGCAACCGACGATCGCGGCCACCACGAGATCGGCGGGCCGGGCAGCGGCCTCGCACAGCGCCTCGGCCCCGGCGGCCGCTTCGCAATGGGTCCCTTCGAGCGCGTCGGCAAGATCGCCGAGGCAGGCCTCGTCGCCCACCACCGCGAAGGAGGCGTCGAATTCGCGCGCAAGTGCGGCCAGTTCCTCCGCCGACGAATGGGCCGTCAGCGCCTCGACCCGCCAGGCATCGCGGTTGCGCCGCACGAGGTCGAGTGTCGAGGCACCGATCGAACCGGTCGCGCCCAGAATGGTTATCGAACGGGTCATCGTGGCGGTGTTATCCCAGCAATCCGGGCACCACCGCAACCGCGAAAAGCACCGCGAACACCGCGAGGAAGCCGTCGGTGCGGTCGAAGAAGCCGCCATGACCGGGGATGAGGTGCGAGGAATCCTTCACCCCGGCGCGGCGTTTCATCCAGCTTTCAAAGAAATCGCCGGTCTGCGCGACCACCGCGATCAGCGCCCCGCCCGCAAGCGCGCTGAGCGCGCTCACCACGCCGAAACCGGGGCTTGCGACCGGGCCGAAATCGGCCAGTTCGAGCCCGATACCGAGCGATCCTGCGGCCAGCGCCCCTCCGGCCAGCCCCGCCCAGGTCTTGGACGGGCTGATCGAGGGTGCGATCTTGGGTCCGCCGATCGCGCGCCCCATGAAATAGGCGCCGACATCGACCGCGACCACCGGGCCGACGAAGACCAGCAGCACCACCAGCGCATCGTAATTCATCCGCACCTGGATGAGCGCGAGCGCCGCGGCGCTGACATAGACCGCGCCGAAGAACAGCCAGACCACTTCGGCCAGCGGCGAGGTCTTGAACCCGCGCACCAGCCGGTTCCATTCCCACAGCACGAGGCCGGCGACGAGGATCACGAGGCCGGTCCAGACGAGACCGCCCAGCCACAAGGCCGCGCTGACGATCGCGATCATCACCACCCCCGACACGAAGCGCACCGGCAGGTCGGCAAGGCCGGTCACCTTTTCGCGCACGCGCTCGCCCTGCTCCCGCACGCGCTGGCGCTTGGACCTGCGCTCATCGTCCGCCATAGCGTCGTTCCCTCCGGGCAAAGTCTTCGAGCGCCTCGGCGAGGTGCTCGGGGGTGAAATCGGGCCACAGCGTATCGACGAACAGCATCTCGGCATAGGCCGATTGCCACAGCAGGAAGTTCG
The DNA here is from genome assembly GCA_041596595.1 of Erythrobacter sp. Classification (GTDB taxonomy): domain Bacteria; phylum Pseudomonadota; class Alphaproteobacteria; order Sphingomonadales; family Sphingomonadaceae; genus Erythrobacter. The sequence goes on from JBFHIF010000005.1 coordinate 5,280, forward strand.
ACAGCCGGATCTCGCCGCTGGTGCGGATCAGCAGGTCGAGCGGCGGGAGGTCGTTCGTGTCGAGATGGGCCTCGATGCTTTCGGGCGTGATCGGCCCCTTGGCTGCAGCCTCGGCCGCCGCGCGGGCAATCTCGTTCTGTGCGCCGTAATTGAGCGCGACCGCCAGCGTTTTCGAGCCTTTCGCGGTCTGCTCCAGCGCGTCTTCGAGCATGGCGACGATATCGGGGGCGAGCGCCCGCCAGTCGCCGATGATCTTGAGCTTGACGTCGTTGGCGACGAATTCGGGAAGGTCGGACCGGATGAACTTGCGCATCAGGTTCATCAGGCCGTCGACTTCGTCTTCCGAGCGCTTCCAGTTTTCCGACGAGAACGCATAGAGCGTCAGGCATTCGAGCCCCATCGGCCCGAGCCCACGGACGAGCCGGCGGACCGCCTCGACCCCGCGCTGGTGGCCGACCGAACGAGGCAGCCCCCGGCGCTTGGCCCAGCGGCCATTGCCGTCCATGATGATCGCGACGTGCCGCGCCATCGCGGCATCGCGTCCGCCCGGTTGCGCGCGCTCTTCGGCCATTGACACTCCTCGCCCCCCGCGCGAACCCAGCCTGCCCTACTGGGTCAGGATTTCCTGTTCCTTCTTCGCGGCTGCCTCGTCGGCCTCGCCGACATGTTTGTCGGTCAGCTTCTGAACCTCGTCCTCCATCCGCTTGCGATCGTCCTCGGAGATTTCCTTCTTCTTCTCGTCGGTCTTGAGGCTTTCCATCGCATCACGGCGAACGTTGCGGATCGCGATCTTGGCCTTTTCGGCATATTGACCGGCGAGCTTGGCGAGTTCCTTGCGCCGCTCCTCGGTAAGGTCGGGCATGGGCAGCCGCAGCGTCTGCCCGTCGATCATCGGGTTGAGCCCGAGATTGGCGTGCGCGATCCCCTTTTCGACCGCGGTGACGTTCGACTTGTCCCACACCTGGACGCTCAGCATCCGCGGTTCGGGCGCCGAGACGGTCGCGACCTGGTTGAGCGGCATCATCGCGCCATAGACCTCGACCTGCACCGGATCGAGCAGGCTGGTATTGGCGCGGCCCGTGCGAAGCCCCGAAAGGTCGCTCTTGAGCGCGTCAACCGCGCCGGCCATCCGGCGATCGATGTCTGCCTTGTCGTATTGCGGCATGTGTCAGCTGTCCTTCTTTACTATCGTCTGCGTGCCCTCGCCCGCGATCACCCGCGCGACATTGCCGCGCTGGCGGATCGAAAACACCACTATCGGAATGTCGTTCTCGCGGCAAAGCGCCACGGCGGTTGCGTCCATCACCTTGAGGTTGTCGGACAGCACCCGGTCGTAACTGATCGTGTCGAACCTTTGTGCCTGGGGATTGTGCTTGGGGTCGCTGTCATAGACCCCGTCGACGCTGGTGCCCTTGAGCAGAGCGTCGCAATTCATTTCCGCCGCACGCAGCGCCGCGCCGGTATCGGTGGTGAAGAACGGATTGCCGGTGCCGGCAGCGAAAATCACGATCCGCCCCTTCTCGAGATGGCGTTCGGCGCGCCTGCGAATATAGGGTTCGCACACGCTCGACATCGGGATCGCGCTCTGCACCCGGGTCTGCACCCCGAGCTGTTCGAGCGCGTTCTGCATCGCCAGCGCGTTCATCACCGTCGCCAGCATCCCCATGTAATCGCCGGTGGTGCGGTCGAGCCCCTTGGCCGCCGCGCTGATCCCGCGGAAGATATTGCCCCCGCCGATCACGAGGCAGACTTCAAGGCCGGTATCCTTGGCCGCCTTCACCTCTTCGGCGAGCCGCGCGACATAGGCCGGATCGATCCCGTATTCCTGCTCTCCCATCAACACTTCGCCGGAAAGTTTGAGGAGGATACGTTTCATCTCGGGTATCGCCATGGCTTAGCAGGTGTCCGTATAGAGGCTTTTGGAGGTGGCGCTTCCCTTAGCCGCAAAGCGCACACACGCAAAGGGAAAGGCTGCGGCAAAGGGGGGATCACGCGCAAATGGACAGGCTCGAACACGACAGCCCGCTGGCGCAAATGATCGCCCCGCTCGACCTCGCGCGGCTGGCCGACAGCGATCAACGCGCGCAGATCGGGCTGCACACGGGTTCGAGCGCCCTTGAGGCTATCGAGCGGTTCGACTGGACCTGGCTGGTGACCTGTGCTGCGGCGATGACCCGCAAGCAGGACATCAAGGTCACCACCCGCCGCAACCCGGTGCCGCACCTGTTCTTCACCGACAGGAAAGCCATCGACCGCGCCAAGCTCGAAGCGCTGATCGCGCGCGGGGCAAGCGTGATCCTGCCCAATCTTCAGCGCCACGACCCCGCGCTCGCCGCGATCGCGCGCGAATGGGTGGCGGCCAGCGGTGAGGACTGCTGGATCGGCGCAATCGGATCGAAGGGCGAAAGCGGCGCGCTCACCCGCCACCGTGACAAGGTCGACCTGTTCATCCTCCAGACCGAGGGGCGCAAGGCCTGGCGCATTTACGGGAACGACGAACACGCACCCGCGCCGACCTTCGAATGCATCCTCTCTCCGGGCGACTACCTGTTCCTGCCCGCGGGCCAATATCACGAATGCGAGACGCTGGACGGCTCCTCGCTCCACCTCGGCCTTGGCCTCGCGCCTGAGGAATACGCGACCTTCGAAACCGATTGAGCGGGCACGCAGCCGCGCCGTGATCCAACGAAAACGGCCGCCGCAGCGGTGGAGCGCTGCGACGGCCGTGAATTCGCTTGAGCGAAAAAGTTGAAGGCGTCAGCCGCCGACGGCAGCCGCGACTTCAGCTGCGAAATCGCTTTCTTCCTTCTCGATGCCTTCGCCGAGCTGGAAGCGGACATAGTCGACCAGCTTGATCGAGGCGCCGGCTTCCTTGGCGGTGCGGGCCACGTGCTCTTCAACCGTAGCCTTGCCGTCCTTGACGAAGACCTGGCTGAGCAGCGCGTTTTCCTTGGCGTATTTCTTGACCGCGCCTTCGACCATCTTTTCCTGGACGTTCTCGGGCTTGCCGCTTTCGGCAGCCTTTTCCTGCGCGATCGCGCGTTCGCGGGCGATCACTTCGGAATCGAGACCGTCGGCATCGAGCGCCTGCGGGAACATGGCGGCGGCGTGCTGGGCGATGTCCTTGCCCAGAGCCTGGAGCACGTCGTCGCTCGCATCGCCTTCGAGAGCGACGAGCACGCCGATCTTGCCGAGGCCTTCGGCTGCGGCGTTGTGGACGTAGGGAACGATCGCGCCCTGCGAGACCGAGACGGTCTTCATCCGGCGGATCTGCTGGTTCTCACCGATTGTCGCGACATTGTCGGTCAGCTTGTCGCCGACAGTGCCGCCATCGGGGTAGCTGGCAGCCTTGAGCGCTTCGACGTCGTCGACGTCCTGCGCCAGAGCGACCTGGGTCGTCTTGCGGACGAAATCCTGGAACTTGTCGTTCTTGGCGACGAAGTCGGTTTCCGAGTTCACTTCGACGGCAACGCCCCGGGTGCCTTCGACGGCGACGCCGACGAGACCTTCGGCAGCGGTGCGGCTCGACTTCTTCTGGGCAGTGGCGAGGCCCTTGGCACGCAGCGCGTCAACGGCGGCTTCGATATCGCCACCCGCTTCGCTCAGCGCCTTCTTGGCGTCCATCATGCCTGCGCCGGTCTTTTCGCGCAGCTTCTTCACATCGGCGACGGTAAAATCGGCCATGGTCGTATTCCTTTGAATGGGTGTTGGCGCCGGGGCCTCTGTTCAGGGGTCCCGGCGCACTGGTGTTTGGTTGTCACGCGCTGGCGAGCGCGCGGATGTTCGATCAGGCGTCGGCGGTGGCTTCGGCCGGGGGTTCGGCATTCGCACCGAAATCCTCGCCCGAATCGACGACCGCGCCGCCCTTGCCGGCACGCGCGGCATCGCCGATGGCCTGGCAGTAGAGGCGAACCGCGCGGCTCGCATCGTCATTGCCCGGAACCGGGAAAGCGATGTTGGACGGATCGACATTGGTGTCGAGCACCGCGATCACCGGGATACCCAGGACCGCTGCTTCCTTGATCGCGAGATCTTCCTTGTTGGCGTCGATCACGAACATCACGTCGGGAATGCCGCCCATGTCACGGATACCGCCGAGCGAAAGCTCAAGCTTGTCGCGTTCGCGGGTGAGGTTCAGCACTTCCTTCTTGGTCAGACCGCTGGTGTCGCCCGAGAGTTGTTCCTCGAGCGTCTTGAGACGCTTGATCGAGCCGCTGATCGTCTTCCAGTTGGTGAGCATGCCGCCCAGCCAGCGGTGGTTGACGAAGTGCTGGCCCGAAGCGCGGGCTGCTTCGGCGATCGGCTCCTGCGCCTGGCGCTTGGTGCCGACGAACAGGACCTTGCCGCCTGCGCGAACGGTCTGCTCGACGAAATCGAGCGCGCGCGCGAACAGCGGCACGGTCTGCGACAGGTCGATGATGTGGACACCGTTGCGCGCGCCGAAGATATACGGCTTCATCCGCGGGTTCCAGCGGTGGGTCTGGTGGCCGAAATGTGCGCCGGCCTCGATCAATTGCTGCATGGTGACGGTGGTGGCCGCCATAGGTAATTCCTTTCCGGTTGATCCTCTGGAAGGCAGGGAACCGAGGCGGATATCCGCCAGCGGCACCGGTATGTCAGCGCCTTCCATGTGAATTTGCGCCGGTCCAACGCTCATGAATCGTTTCAGGAACGGTTCGCCGGTGCGGGCGCGCAACTAGCGGCAGGATGCGCGAAAAGCCAGCCCCAAATGCCTCCGCGGCGCGAAAAAATTCGGCCAAGCGAGTCCAAAATGGGTTGACCCGTGCGAACAAATGCGGAACAACGGCGTTGGAACAAACGTGGAACGGGATCGAACACGCCTGATCGGGCGTTAACCACGCGATACCGGAAGGTTCAAGGGAAGAAACGACAATGATCGCACTCGCAATCGCAACGCTCGTTCTGGTGGTCACGCTGGCAACCGCGCTGACTCTGGTGGATTTCTGGCTTCGTGCGCGCAGCGCCTATGCGTCCTTGCGCCGTCAGGAGCGGTTGCTGAAGGCCGGGTTCGTCCCGCAGGTCGAAGCGAAGGTGGTCCGACTGCGCTCGGCCACGATCGCCGTCGGCCCAGGTGCCTCGCGCGCTTTCGCTACGCGACTGCCCCGGCGTCAGCCTGCGCTTCGCGCGCCCGGCGCCGCTTGATCTTCCCGTATTTGACCAGCGCGTAAGGCATCAGCAGCAGATAGGCCCCGCAGATCGCGGCGAGAGTCCACCACGGCTCGAGCAGCAGGGCGGCAAAAGCCAGCGTCACGAACACGATCACGCCCAGCCGGATGTTTCGACGCGGCCGGATCGCGGTCCAGCTCAGCGTCGCCATGTTGGAAATCATCAGCACCGCGATCACCGCGACCCACAGGGTCAGCAGCAGCGGATCGCGGAAGATCGCCTCTCCGGTCTCCTGCCACAGATAGAACGGCGCGAAAGCCAGCCCGGCCCCCACCGGTGCCGGAACCCCAGTCAGGAAACCGGCAGACTTGTGCGGCTGTTCGTCGACATCGATCTGCGCGTTGAACCGCGCGAGGCGCAGCGCGCAGCAGATCGCGAATGCGAGCGCGGCGAACCAGCCGAACGGTTCGAGCGCCTGAAGCGACCACATGTAGAGGATCAGCGCGGGCGCCATCCCGAAACTGAGCGAATCGGCGAGGCTGTCGAGCTCGGCCCCGAAGCGCGATTGCGCGTTCAAAAGCCGTGCGATCCTGCCGTCGATCCCGTCGAGCACGCCCGCCAGGATCACCGCTCCGATCGCCAATTCCCAGCGTCCCTCGACCGCGAAGCTGATCCCGGTCAGACCCGAACACAAAGCCGCGGCGGTGATCGCGTTGGGCAACATCGCGCGCAAGGTCAGCGCGCGCGGCTGACCCGGTGCGAGCGCCTCGTCGCCTTCGCTGGCCGTGGGCCCCACCCGGGCCGCTCCGACATCGCTCGGCGGGCGCCCCGGCACACCGTTCACTGTGCGATACCCTCGAGCAATTGCTGGCTTCCGATCTCGGCCAGCACCGTTTCGCCGGCGACGCATTTCTGACCCATCAGGACCTTTGGATCGGTGCCGGCGGGCAGGTAGACATCGACCCGGCTGCCGAACCGGATCAGGCCGACGCGCTGCCCCTTGGCGACGGTGTCACCGGGCTTGACAAACGGCACGATCCGCCGGGCCACGAGCCCTGCAATCTGGGTAAAGCCGATCGCGACACCATCGGTGCGCTCGATCAGGATGTGCTGGCGCTCGTTTTCCTCGCTGGCCTTGTCGAGATCCGCGTTGACGAACTTGCCGGGCACATAGACCAGCCGCCGCACTGTCCCCGCGATCGGGGCGCGGTTGATGTGGACATCGAACACGCTCATGAAAATAGAAACCCGGGTGACCGGGCCGGCGGGCAGCCCGTCATGGCCCGAGCCGTCGTCGATCCGGAGTTCGGGCGGCGGCTCGACCGTGGTGATCAGCGAGACCAGCCCATCTGCTGGGGCGACGATCGCGTTGTCGGCCTGCGGCACGACGCGCTCGGGATCGCGGAAGAACGCGAACACGCCGAGCGAGAGCAACAGCATCGGCCAGCCGATGATCTCCCAGTCGAGAACGAGCAGCGGCACGAGGCTGATCGCGATCGCGATCACTCCGTATTTGCGGCCTTCGGGATGGATCGGGGGCCAGCTCCAGCCAGCATCGCCGCGACCCTGATTATCGAGTATTTCACCTGCCATGAGGGGTCATCTAGGCCGCGCGGCGCCCGCCCGCAAGCGACAAGCGCCCGCCAGCGTTCACCTTTTAGCGAGATGTTTACCCTAATCCGCGAGCCTGACCGGGCCATGACCAGCAGCGCACATCCCTCCTTCGCGGGCACCGAGCCTGCCCTGCCATCCCGGCGCTGGCTCGGCGAACTGCCGATCTACGCGATCGGTGCAGGACTGATGGCGCTGTGCATTGCGCTGCTCGCGGCGCGAGGAATTGCCCCGGACTTTTCGGGCGTTGTCGCCAACATCAAGATATTCGGCATGTTCGCAGCATTGCTCGCGGCGTTTGACGCAGGACGCGAATTGTATCGGCACCGCCCGCAAAGCCCGGTCGCCCATCTCAAGGCGCGCTATGCGAGCCCCGCCTTCACCCGCCCGTTCGTCGCCGGGCTACCGTTGCTCGCCGTCGCGATCGTGCTGCTGCCGTTCTTCTCGAAGATGAAGGCGGCAATCCCGCTGTTCAATTCCTATAGCTGGGACGCTGCCTTCATCGCGTGGGACCGGGCGATCTTCTTCGGCCAAGACGCCTGGCAGGTGCTCCAGCCGGTGCTCGGCTATCCGCTCGTCACCGCCTTCCTCGCGCTGCTCTACCAATTGTGGTTCCTGCTGCTCTATCCCGGCGTGCTGTTCTTCGCCTTCGCCCGGCTCGACCCGGTGCTGCGCCGCCGCTTCTTCCTGTCCTACGTGCTCGCCTGGACGCTGATCGGAGGCGCGATGGCAACCGCGCTTGCCTCGGTCGGCCCGGTCTTTCTCGAACCGCTGATCGGCGATCCGACCTTCGCCGCGCAAATGGCCTATCTCTACGCCGCCAACGAGCAGGTTCCGATCATGGTCCTGCCGGTGCAGGAAATGCTGCTCGACTGGTATGGAAGCGCCGAGAACGGGCTTGGCAGCGGGATCACCGCCATGCCGAGCATGCACTGCGCGATCGCCTTCCTCTACTGGCTGGCGATGCGCCGGATCGACCGCGCATGGGGCCTGTTCTTCGGCGTGTTCGCAGCGATCACATGGATCAGCAGCGTCCACCTCGCCTATCACTACGCAGTCGACGGGCTGGTATCGCTGATCGCGATCGCGGCGATCTGGCGCGCTTCAGCGACGATCATCGAAGGCTGGGATCGCTGGCTCGAGGCCCGCGCTCAGCCGGTCTTGCTGACGAACACCGTCCCGGCCGAATAGCCCGCGCCAAAGCTGCAGATCAGCCCGGTATCGCCGGGCGACAGGTCCTCGCTGTGCAGGTGGAAGGCGATGATCGATCCCGCGCTCGACGTATTGCCGTAAGTATCGAGCACGGTCGGGCTTTCGTCCGCATCGGCCTCGTGGCCGAGCACGCGCTGGGCAATCAGCCGATTCATGCCCGCATTGGCCTGGTGCAGCCACAACCGCCGCAGGCTCGCCGGGTCGATCTGGAGCTTCTCGGCCTCATCGATGATCATCTGCGCGACCATCGGCACCACTTCCTTGAACACCTTGCGCCCTTCCTGGACGAACAGCTTGTCCGCCCCGCCCGCATTTTCGGGCGTGGCGCGGTTGAGGAAGCCGAAATTGTTGCGGATATTGTTCGAGAACACCGTCTTCAGCTTCGTGCTGAGGATTTCCCAGTGGCTTTCGGGCGCAAGCGCGGCGTCCTCGACCAGCACCGCGGTGGCGACATCGCCGAAGATGAAATGGCTGTCGCGGTCGCGCCAGTTGAGGTGGCCCGAAGTGATCTCGGGGCTGACCACCAGAACACTCCTCGCATTGCCAGCGCGAATGTAATCGGCCGCGGTCTGGATACCGAAGGTCGCTGATGAGCACGCGACATTCATGTCGAAGGCGAAGCCGTCGATCCCGAGTGCCTGTTGGATCTCGATCGCCATCGCCGGATAGGGCCGCTCCATGTTCGATGCCGCGCACAGCACCGCATCGACATCCGCCGCGTCGCGGCCAGCGCGCGCCAGCGCATCGCGCGCCGCGGCAACGCCGATCTCGGCCATGATCGACACATCCTCATTGCTGCGCGCGGGCAGCCGCGGGGCCATGATCGCAGGGTCGAGGATCGGCTCCTTTGTCATGACGTGGCGTGCCTTGATCCCGCTCGCCTTCTCGATGAACTCGACCGAGGAATGCTGCAGCGGCTCGACTTCACCGCGCGCGATCTCTTCGGCGCGCGCTGCGTTCTCGCGGTCGACAAAGGCATTGAACGCCTCGACCAGTTCCTCGTTCGAGATCGATTGGTCAGGCGTGAAAAGGCCGGTGGCGGAGATGACCGGGCGATGGGTCAGCACGCGGCAGGCTGTGGCGGTCGTGGGGGCGGTTTCTTGCATGGCTGGCACCGATACGGTTGCAAAGGCAGCGCGGCAAGAGCCCGGCGCGCCCGCCAACCGCAATCGTGTTCGGTTTCCTACTTGCCTGGCTACCCGTAGAACCGGCGAACCTCCCGCCCCTCTCTGCGCCACGAGCGTTCCACGAAAACTGTTAGAGACCTGTCAACTTTGCCCGACGACAAAAATCCACCGATACTTCAATCGCTTGCTGCCGATTCCGACGGTCTGGCAGGTGTCGGCTTTGTCAACTTCCTTCGCAGATGCAGCACCGCAATGCGATACGCG
>JBFHIF010000006.1:0-14463 GCA_041596595.1 Erythrobacter sp.
ACGCTGATCCCGTGCGCGCTGTTGACCGAGGAACCGCTGACGCTGCGCAACCTGCCGCGGCTGGCCGACATCGACGGGTTCCAGCACCTGATGAACCAGTTCGGCGTGACCACCGCGATCCAGGGCAACCGGCCCGAGGACTTCGGCCGGGTGATGACGCTCGAGACCCCGCGCGTCACCAACACCGTCGCGCCCTACGAACTGGTGCGCAAGATGCGCGCCTCGATCCTCGTGCTCGGGCCGATGCTGGCGCGAATGGGCGAGGCGACCGTGTCGCTGCCCGGCGGGTGTGCGATCGGCAACCGTCCGATCGACCTCCATCTCAAGGCGCTCGAAGCCTTCGGCGCGCAGATCGAACTCGCGCAGGGTTACGTCAAGGCGGTTGCGCCCGATGGCGGATTGCCCGGCGGCGAATTCGATTTCCCCGTCGTATCGGTGGGTGCGACCGAGAATGCGGTGATGGCCGCGGTGCTCGCGAATGGCACCAGCCGGCTGTTCAACGCGGCGCGCGAACCCGAGATCGTCGACCTGTGCAACCTGCTGTGCGCGATGGGCGCCGAGATCGAGGGGATCGGCACGTCCGATCTCACCATTCACGGGGTCAAGCGGCTCCACGGCGCGACCTACCGGGTGATGCCCGACCGGATTGAGGCGGGCTCCTATGCCTGCGCGGCGGCGATCACCGGGGGTGAAGTGCGGCTCGAAGGGGCCAGCGCGCACGACATGGCCTCGACCATCCACGCGATGCGCAATATCGGCGTCGAGATCGAGGAGGACAAAAAGGGGATCGTCGTCCGCACTCCCGGCGCGTTGAAAGCCGTCAACCTTACCACCGCTCCCTTCCCCGGTCTCGCGACCGACATGCAGGCGCAGCTGATGAGCCTGCTGACCAAGGCCGAAGGCACCAGCGTGCTCAAGGAAACGATCTTCGAGAACCGCTTCATGCACGTGCCCGAACTGGCGCGGATGGGCGCCGATATCGCGACCGAAGGCCGCACCGCGATCGTCAAGGGACCGGCGCAGCTCACCGGGGCCGAGGTGATGGCAACTGATCTGCGCGCATCGATGAGCCTGATCATCGCTGCGCTCGCGGCCGAGGGCGAAACCCAGGTGCGCCGGATCTACCACCTCGATCGCGGATACGAGCGGCTCGAGGAGAAGCTGCAACTGGTCGGCGCAGATATCGAGCGGGTCGGCGACGAATAGGCAAGCTCGACCGGACCTTTCGCCCGCAACATTCGTTGTCAAAGGGAAACGAAAGGAACTTGGCCATGCTTATCAAACTCGCAGCTCTCGGAACGCTCGGCTATCTGGGCTACCGTTATTTTCAGGACCATCACGGCCACGCAGCGTTCGCCGACGGCCAGCCGAGCGGGGGCCATTCGGATGTTCGCGATGCAGGACCCGAAGCGATGCGCGACCGGCCCGACAGCTGGGATCGCACCGACGAAGCCGGCGACGAGAGCTTTCCCGCGAGCGATCCGCCCGCGAATTACTAAAGGCCAGCGCGCCTAGCGCGGCGGCCCGTTTGCCACCAGCCACACCCTGATCGCGCTCGCGAGGCCCGGCGGGGTGTCGGACTGGATCCGTTCGGCATCGATCCGCGCCACCAGCGCGTTGATCGGGAGCGCCTCGGCTTCGGCCGTTTCGCGCAGCATCTCCCAGAAGACCGGCTCGAGACTGATCGAGGTCTTGTGTCCCGCGATTTCGACCGACCGTTTGACCGGCGGGTGATAAAGCGGCGGGGTCATTCAGCCTGCCTGCGCCTCGGCAGCGAGCCGCGCCCGGCGGTTGCGCTGCACGATGTTGAGCAGTTCGACCGATATCGAGAAGCCCATCGCGGCGTAGATGTAGCCCTTGGGCACATGGAACCCGAACCCGTCGGCGATCAGCACCAGCCCGATCATCACGAGAAAGGCGAGCGCGAGCATCACCAGCGTCGGGTTCTTCTCGATGAAATTGGCAAGCGGTGTCGCCGCCACCATCATGATGCCGACCGTGATCACGACCGCGGCAACCATGATCGGGATATGATCGGTCATACCGACCGCGGTCAGGATCGAATCGATCGAGAACACGAGGTCGATCGCGATGATCTGCGCGATGACCGCGCCGAAGCTGGCCTTCGCGGCATCGACCAGTCCGGGCGTCTTGTCGAGCAGGTCGCCCGAATTGTCTTCGGGCTCCATTGAATGGTGGATTTCCTTGGTCGCCTTCCACAGCAGGAAGAAGCCCCCCGCCAGCAAGATCAGGTCGCGGCCTGAAAATGCGGTTTCGAAACCGACCTTGCCGTATTCGTCCGGCGCGGCCTGGATCCCGAGATCGAAGAGCGGGGTCTGCAGCGTCACGATCCAGCCGATCAGCATCAGCAGGCCGATCCGCATGATGAGCGCAAGCGCAAGCCCGATCCGGCGCGCGCGTTCCTGCTGGTGCTCGGGCAGCTTGTTCGAGAGGATCGCGATGAAGATGAGGTTGTCGACCCCCAGCACCACCTCGAGAGCGATCAGGGTGAGCAGGGCCAGCCACGCGGCGGGATCGGAAAGAAGCGCGATGATATCCATGCGCGGCCTAATACCTTCGCGTGCCAGCGCTTAGCAATGGCTTTGTGCTGCCCGAAACCCGGCGACTGCGACCCGGACAGGACCGGCCCGAAGTTGACAAAGGCGACACCGCGCCGGCCAGGAGTTTCGCCATACAAGCCCCTGATTTAAGGAAAAAATCCTCACGAACCGCGAAGTTGACACTTCGCCAACATTCTAGCGAAAGTGCAAAGGGTCTTTTCGGGGTCGGAAGGGAGCGCCGGAGCGGAAGGGACATGGCGCAAGGCTAATGCGCCATGTCGAGGTAGGAAAGCGTCGCCGCCGCGAGAATCTCCCCGGGCAGCGGCGCTCGCCGCTTGCATCAATACATGTGCTGACCGCCATTCACGCTCATCGTCGAACCGGTGACGAAGCCGGCTTCCTCGTCGCACAAGAAGCTCACCGCACGTGCAATCTCGCCGGCCTGGCCGAGCCTGCCGACCGGGATCTTGGCGATGATCTTCTCGAGCACGCCCTGCGGGACCGCGGCGACCATCTCGGTATCGATATAGCCTGGAGCGATCGCGTTGACGGTTACGCCGAACCGCGCACCTTCCTGCGCCAGCGCCTTGGTAAAGCCGTGGATCCCCGACTTGGCGGCGCAGTAATTGACCTGGCCATACTGGCCCGCCTGCCCGTTGATCGAACCGATATTGACGATCCGGCCCCAGCCGCGTTCGCGCATTCCGGGGAAACACGCCTTGGCCATGTTGAAGCACCCGCCAAGGTTGATCCGCATCACATCGTCCCAGTCCTCGTAGCTCATCTTGTGGAGCGTGCCGTCACGGGTCACCCCGGCATTGTTCACCAGGACTTCGATCGGGCCGATTTCGTCGTGGATCTGCTGGCACCCTTCGAGCGTCGCCTTGTGGTCTCCGACATCGAACTTGTAGCAGGAGATGCCGAGTTCATCGGCGCACTTCTTGGCCGCCTCGTCATTGCCGGCATAATTGGCAACCACGTTGAATCCGTCTTCCTTGAGCTGTTCGCAGATGGCGCGGCCGATCCCGCGCGTCCCCCCGGTCACCACTGCCACTCGATTCATCGGATGCATCGCAATTCCTCCACCAGGCTGTTCTCACCCGAGCCTAGACATGACGTTACGGAAGGAAAAGAAAAACCCCGCCAAATCGGGCGGGGTGCATACGAATTACGAAATTGCGATTGCGGTCAGGCGGGTCTGGCCGGTCAGAAGCGAATCTGGGTCCCGACATAGACAGCCTGGCTGTCCTGCACCGAATCGGTGAGCGGCGCGATGCGATCGCGTTCCTGCGAATAGCGCACGCCCGCGGTGACATCGAGATTCTTCGACAGGCGGAAGCTGCCGCCGACATCGACCGAGCTTTCGGATGCGTCGAGCGTGTTGATCGACCGCCCGGCAATCGCGCGATCTTCAAGCTCGATTCGCGGTTGCAGGCGACCGGGCCGGTTTTCGGCGCGCGGCGTGGCCGGGGCGAATTCGGAAAGATCGGGCACCGACAGGTTGCGAACCGTGCTCGGTAGCTGGATCGGCCGCGCGAAGCTCTGATAGCCGCGCGCTGTGCCGAGATTGAATTTCGAGGATTGCATCGCGGCGAGCAGTTCCGCCTTGCCCGGTGCCGCATCGATCGCCGAGCGCACCGACACCGCCTGCGCGGTCTCGGTGTTGATCCGCACCGCCACGGTCACCGTCTTGCCGTTGACAATCGGGTTCGATCCGGCCGGAGTGAAGCGGATACCGCGTTCGCGCGCCTTTTGAGCGACTCGCGCCGCGAGATCGGGATCGACCGAAGCAGGAGTGAAGAAACCGAGCGGCGACGACGCATCGACATCCGCCGAAGCGAGGTCGACGACCGCGAGGCCGGCGGTCGGGAGCACAAGCATGGCCGCGCCGACAGCACCGAGCAGCGGCAGCTTGCGCCGCTTGTCTGCCAGTCTGTTCACACCGCGTGCCATTGTCTTTTCTCAACTCCCCCGACTGTGTGCCGTCAACCCGGCGCTACAGATTCTGGTGACTCGTCTCTCCCCATTCAAGCGCTTCGTGCCTTAATCGGCGATGAGCGTTGAGCGAGTCGCAATCAGAACAACCTATTGTTACGATTTTCCTGACCCATTGCGCAATCTTTTCCACAAGCCGACCGTTGATCACGGCGCAAGTGTTGCGCGACTCACACACGCAGCGCTGACAAAGCTCCCGATTCAGCGATGCTTAATGCGAAGAATGGCCAGGGATGGCGTCGGGTTCCCTGCGCACCACCAGCGCGCGGCGGGATGTGGACAAGGCTTGCCGCGCGCAGGCAGCGGGCTATAGAGCCTGATCGGACAGACGAAGGGATTATCGAGTAGTGACACGCGCCACAAACGCCATAGTGACAATGACCCGGACCGTGCTGCTTGGCGGCGCGCTTGTCGGCCTTGCCGCCTGCGGCGGGGGCGATCGCCCGACCACCCAGCTTCAGGCCGCCCAGATCAACACGATCGGGGTCAACGCCTTTCTCTGGCGCGCCGCGCTCGAGACGGTCAGCTTCGCGCCTCTCGCCAGCACCGACAGTGCCGGCGGGGTTATCGCGACCGACTGGTACAGCAATCCCAGCAATCCGAGCGAACGGGTCAAGATGACCGTCACGATCCTCGATCAGGACCTGCGCGCCGATGCGCTGCGGGTGGCTGTCAGCCGCCAGGTCGCTCAGAACGGGCAGTGGGTCGAGGCCCCGGTCCAGGCCGCGACTGTGCAGAAGCTCGAGGACATCATCCTCACCAAGGCTCGCGATCTGCGGCGCAAGGCTCTCGCTTCCTGACCTGATTCGCGTTAGCGGGCTGTGCCATGACCGATAACCGTTTCGATCCGTCCATCGCCGACGGACGCTGGCAGCGTGCGTGGGAGGATGCGGGGACCTTCACCGCCGATTCGGCGAGCGAAAAACCCAAGAGCTACATCCTCGAGATGTTCCCCTATCCATCGGGGCGCATCCACATGGGTCACGTCCGCAATTACACGATGGGCGACGTGCTTGCGCGCTACAAGAAGATGCGCGGGTTCGAAGTGCTGCACCCGATGGGGTGGGATGCGTTCGGGATGCCTGCGGAAAACGCGGCGATGGAAAAGAAGGTCCATCCCGGTAGCTGGACCCGTTCCAACATCGAGGCGATGAAGGCGCAGTTGAAGCGGATCGACTTCGCACTCGACTGGACCCGCGAATTCGCCACCTGCGACCCCGAATATTACGGCCACGAACAGGCGCTGTTCCTCGACATGTATGAGGCGGGACTGGTCTATCGCCGCTCCTCCGAGGTCAACTGGGACCCGGTCGACATGACCGTGCTCGCCAACGAACAGGTGATCGACGGCAAGGGCTGGCGCTCGGGCGCCGAGGTCGAGAAGCGCAAGCTCGACCAGTGGTTCCTCAAGATCACCGATTTTGCCGATGACCTGCTCGAAGGTCTGGGCACGCTCGAGGACTGGCCCGAAAAGGTCCGGCTGATGCAGGAAAACTGGATCGGCAAGTCGAGCGGGCTGGAATTTGCCTTCGACCTGTCGAACGGCGACACGGTGCCGGTTTACACCACCCGGCCCGACACGATCTTCGGCGCGAGCTTCGTCGCAGTCGCGGCGGACCATCCGGTTGCATCCGGCGTGGCGGCAGACAATGCCGAGGCGGCGGCGTTCATCGAGGAATGCAAGCGCGGCGGGACCACCGCGGCCGAACTCGAAACCGCCGAAAAGCTCGGGTTTCGCACTGGCATCACTGCAAGGCATCCCTTCACCGGCGAGGACCTGCCCGTCTTCATCGCCAATTTCGTGCTGATGGATTACGGCACCGGCGCGGTGATGGGCGTGCCCGGGCACGACCAGCGCGATTTCGAATTCGCGACCAAATATGATCTGTCGATCCGCCGCGTGGTCGCACGCGACGCCTCGCAGGCCGATGCGCCGATGGCGGGCGAAGCCGAACCCGGTGACGGCGTGGTGGTCAATTCGGATTTCCTTGATGGTTTGAGCGTCGAGGAGGCGAAGGCCGAAGTCATCGCGCGCGCCGAAGCGGGCGGCTGGGGCAAGGGCACGACCGTGTGGCGGCTGCGCGACTGGGGCGTTTCGCGCCAGCGTTACTGGGGCACGCCGATCCCGTTCATCCATTGCGATACGTGCGGCGTGGTCCCGGTGCCCAAGGACCAGCTTCCGGTCACGCTGCCCGAGGATGTCGATTTCGAGACGCCGGGCAATCCGCTCGAACGCCACCCGACCTGGAAGCATGTCGATTGCCCCGAATGTGGCGGCAAGGCGCGGCGCGAGACCGACACGCTCGACACCTTTACCAATTCCTCGTGGTATTTCCTGCGCTTTGCCAGCCAGCCCGCAGACAGGCCCTTCGATGCAGATGAAGTCGCCGCGTGGATGCCGGTGCAGCATTATATCGGCGGGATCGAGCACGCGATCCTGCACCTGCTCTATGCCCGCTTCTGGACCCGCGCGCTGGCGCGGATGGGCAAGCTCGACGTCAAGGAACCCTTCGCCGCTTTGTTCACGCAAGGGATGGTCACGCACGAAACCTACCAGCTGGGCGATGGCAGCTGGCTCTCTCCGGGCGAGGTTCGCAAGGACGGCGCCGACTGGGTGCGGATCGAGGACGGCGCGCCGGTCACCGCCGGGCGCGTGGTCAAGATGTCGAAGTCGAAGAAGAACACCGTCGATCCCGACCACATCATCGAGTCCCACGGTGCCGATGCGGTGCGCTGGTTCATGCTGTCCGACAGCCCGCCCGAACGCGACCTGCCCTGGTCCGAGGCCGGGATCGAGGGCTGCTCGAGGTTCGTCCAGCGGCTGTGGCGCCTGTTCCACCAGATCGAGGATGGATCGCCCGACCAAGGCAGCGAGGCTGGCCGCGCGCTGCTGCGCAAGACCCATCGCGCGATCGCCGATGTCGCCGAGGATATCGAGGCGCTGTCGTTCAACAAGGCGGTGGCACGGATCTATGAACTCGCGGGTGCTGCTGAGAAGGCGCATTCCTGCCCCGAGCGCAATTTCGCGATCCGCACGATCATGCACCTGATCGCGCCGATGATGCCGCACCTTGCCGAAGAGGCCTGGGCGAAGCTCGGCTCGGGCGCGCTGATCGCCGACCAACCCTGGCCCGCTCACGATCCCGCGCTGTTGGTCGAGGACGAGGTGACCATCGCCCTTCAGCACAAGGGCAAGCTGCGCGACACGGTCACCGCGCCCAAGGGGGCGTCGAAAGAGGATCTCGAGGCGCTTGCGCTGGCGAGCGAGAAGGTCCAGCGTTCGCTCGACGGAGCGGAAATTCGCAAGGTGATCGTGGTGCCCGACCGGCTGGTGAACATCGTGACATGAGACGCGCCGCGCCCCTGCTTGGCGCGGTGATCGCGCTGCCTCTCGCGCTCGCCGCCTGCGGCCTCCAGCCGATGTATGCCGGCGGCGGCAGCGCTGGCGTGGCGCAGCAGATGGCCGCGATCGAGGTTCCGCCGATTCCCGGACGCGAAGGCTGGCTGGTGCGCAACGCGCTTATCCAGCGGCTGGGTTCGGCCGGCGATGCTTCGCCTGCCTACAGGCTCGATATCAGGCTCGACGATTCGCTCGAGGCGCTGGGCGTGCTCAACGACGATACGATCAGCCGCGAGCGGCGGATCCTGCGCGCGCGCTACCAACTGGTCGATCTTGCGAGCGGAGACATCCTGCTTGACGCGACCGCCGGCTCCGATGCCGGGATCGATGTCGTCTCGTCCGAATATGCCACGATTGCCGCCGAGCAATCCGCGCTCGAAAACCTTGCCCGCGAGGTCGCGGACCGCATGGTGACCCGCATCGCGCTCAAGCTGCGCCAGTCGGGCGGCGAAAGCGGCACAGCGGACGCCCGGTGAAGGCGACCCAGAAGGATTTTGCCCGCGGTCTGCCGCGCGGCGCCGAGAACGCGCGCATCTTCTTTTTCTGCGGCCCCGACGAAGCGGGCGCATCCGCGGCCGCTGACAAAGTGGTCGCGGCGCTGCCCGATCCGGGCGAACGGGTCGAGATCACCGGGGCTGAGCTCAAGGGCGACCCCGCGAAATTGGGCGACGAGGCGCGCACCGAAAGCCTGTTTGGCGACCGGCGGCACATCCTCGTGCGCGCTGCGGGCGAAGAGGCGCTCGAAGCGCTGCGCGCGCTGATCGAGACCAGCGAAGCGGGAGCGGGGGAGGCCGCGCCGGTGCTGGTCGTAGCAACCGGGGCGACCGACAAGTCGCGCACCGCCAAGCTGCTCGAAAAGCGCCCCGACGCGCTGGTCGCGATGTTCTATCCGCCCGATCTTTCGAGCGTGGCGGTGTCGGTTCGCGCGATGGCCGACAGCGCAGGCCTGCGGCTCGGCGGTGACCTTGCCGAGCGGATTGCGCGCGCGGCCGGGCTCGATGTCCGGCTTGCGCAATCCGAAATCACCAAGCTCGCGCTCTATTGCGGCGCCGATCCGCAAGCGCCCAAGACCGCGACCATCGAGGATCACGAAGCGATCGGCGCGGCCAGCGAGGAGGACGGGTTCCAGCCGGTGGTCAACGCCGTTCTGGGCGGCGAGGTCGGGCGGATTGCGGGCGAAGTGCGGCGTATGCGCGAACTGGGGCTCAACCCGGTCGGCCTGCTGCTCGCGATCGAACGGCGCGCGGCTCAGCTCGCGCAGATCACCGCAAAACTCGGCCCGCGCGGTTCGTTCGACAATCTCGGGCGCGGGGAAAAGGCGCAGCTGGGGATTTTCTGGAAGGAAGAACGCGAAATCCGCAACCAGCTGGCGCACTGGCATCGCTCCAAGCTCGACCGCCAGATTCCGCGGCTGGTCGCGCTCCATCGCTCGCTGCTGGTCAACAGCCAGGCTGCCGAATTGCTGCTGGCCCAGGATCTTTGCGAAATCGCCCGGTTTGCCGCCCGGCGCGGGTGACAATCGCCCCTCCGGGGGCGCTTTGTGCTTGCCAAACCGGCCAATCCAGGCTTTTCATACGCTTAGGTGATTTTACGTAATCAACGCACCGGGGCAGCGTTTCAATGAACACGATTTTTGGCCCGACGATCGAGGCGGACCCTCGCGAAGCCGGCGCGCATGCAATCGCGCCCTCGCTCGAGCGCCGTCGTCTGCGCGCCTATATCCTGATGCTTCTGATTGACGGGGCGCTGATCACGCTTTCCTTCGCGCTAGCCGCGCTCGCCTATGAAGGTGTCTGGCTGTACCCGCGCGCGATGATCGCGGCCGAGACGCTGTTGCCGATCTACTTCACCATCGCGCTTTACAACGAGACCTATGGTGCGAAGGCTCTCGACGACTGGATTTTCGCGATCCAGCGCGCCCTGACCGCTCTGGTCATTTCCGCGGCCCTGCTCAATTTCATCGCCTTCTATACCAAGTCGAACGCGGAATATTCGCGTTTCTCGCTCACAATGGGCCTTATCCTGTCGGCGCTTGCGATCATCGCCGTGCGTCGGTTAGTTCCGACGGTGATCGAGCGTTTCTGGGGCGGACGGACCCGCAATCGCCTGGTGATCGACGATGGCGGACCCGAATTCAACCTGCCCTTGTCGCGGCACATTGTCGCGAGCGAGCACGCGCTCGATCCGGCGAGCGATGATCCCTACATGCTCGATCGCCTCGGGAGCCTGCTGCGAAACCAGGATCACGTCGTGGTGAGCTGCCCCTACGAGGCCCGTGCCGACTGGGCGCATCTGCTCAAGGCGTTCGGCGTGCGCGGCGAAATCGTCAGCGAACCCGCGCACCGACTGGGGGCGCTGGCGGTTCATACCTACGAGGATCAGGACCGGACAACGCTGGTGGTCTCGACCGGGCCGCTCGGGCTTCGCAGCCGCGTGCTCAAGCGCGGCTTCGATGTCGCTGCGGCCGGGCTGGGCATCCTGCTCCTGTCGCCTCTGCTTCTGCTCATGGCCGTGCTGATCAAGCTCGAGGATGGCGGACCGGTGTTCTTCGTCCAGCGCCGGATGGGGCGCGGCAACCAGTTCTTCAACCTGCTCAAGTTCCGCTCGATGCGCGTCGAACGGCTCGACCACGAGGGCGGGCGTTCGGCATCGCGCGAGGATGACCGGGTGACCCGGATCGGCGCGCTGATGCGGCGCACCAGCATCGACGAACTGCCCCAGCTTATCAACGTGCTGCGCGGCGACATGTCGATCGTGGGGCCGCGCCCTCATGCGCTCGGCAGCCGCGCGAACAACAAGCTGTTCTGGGAAGTCGACCAGCATTACTGGAAGCGCCACAGCCTCAAGCCCGGCCTGACCGGGCTCGCGCAGGTGCGTGGTCATCGCGGTGCGACCGAGGTCGAAAAGGACCTGACCGATCGGCTCCAGTCAGACCTCGAATATATCGCCGGATGGTCGCTTTTGCGCGATATCGCGATCGTCTTCAGGACCCTGCTGGTCCTGCGCCACGATAACGCGTTCTAGCCGCTTTTCCGCCCCTGGTCAGTCGCCCTGCGGAACCGTGAAGGTGCCCGAGACGCGGCCGTTGTCGCCCGAACCCGTCGAGGCTCCGCCGCTCGCCCGGCCATCGACGCTCGATACGCCGCTGCGCAGGTCGATCACGAGGCGACCGCCATTGAGCGTGTCGCCGCCGCGCCGCAGCCGGACATTGCCCGCCATCGTGATGATCCTGCGGTTGAAATCGTAGATCGCGACGTCGCCGCTCGCGCGCTCGTTGCCGCGCGAGACGGTCACCCCTCCGGTCGCGGTAAGCCGCTGGAGTTCGAGCGACCCGGCATCGGAATAGTTGAGCAGCATCCGCGAGGAATTGACCGTCAGACCCGCCTGCGTGACGGTGACTCCGCCCGAAAGCACGACCCGGTCGGCGCGGTCGTCGAGCACGATCCGGCCGGCATTGTAGGAAACGGGTGCGCGCGAATTGTGCCCTGCGATCGCCTGTGCGTGCAGTTCGATTCCGCCCATGAGGACCGCCGTGGCAGCAAAAGCGCCAAGCGCATGGGTCAGCGCGGTGCGGCCCGGCGACCGGGGTTTGCGTGGCTGGCGGTTCATCGCGGTATCCTCAATTTGCCGGGGATCATGGTAAGCCGGGCGTTGCCGTCAAGTGTGATGGTGCGCGCAGCGAGGTCGGCACGCATCGAGTTCGCGGAAAAGCTGCCGGCCGGGATCTGCCCCTCGATCCCGTCATCGCCGCGGATGACGCGCTCCTCGAGATCGATCACCACCCCGCGCGCGGTCATCGCATAGCCATCGGCGGCGCGCACTTTCACCGCGCCGTTGATCGTCACCACTTCCTCGTCGATGTCATAGGTTCCGCCTGGCGCGGTCAGCCGCGCGGGGCCTTCGGTGAGCAGCAATTGCGCGACGAGTTCGCGCATCCGCACCAGCCCTTCGACGCTCGAACGCTGAACCGCTTCGCCAGCCGTGATCGAGAACGGGCGACCCTTGGCATCGCGCCCGCGATACATCGCGTTGTCGACGCTCAGCCGCTCGTCGATCACCGCGACCTCGTTGCGGTCGAGCAGGAAGCTGACTTCGCCGCGCGGCGAAAGCGGAGTGATGATCATCAGCGCGGCGATCACCCCGACCCCCATCGGCAGCGCGCGCGAAAGGAACCCGATCAGGCGATCGTGCGAGCCGCCGGGCGCGGCGAAATGCTGCCGCTTGCTGCGCAGTGCCTTCGCTTCGGCGGTCTCGATGCGGCGCTTGATCACCATGGCTGTTGGTCGGCTCGTATGGTCCTAGGCGTGGCTGAAGATGTCGTGCTCGGCCCAGCCCGCAATGTCGAGTTCGGCGCGGGTGGGGAGGAAATCAAAACAGGCCTGCGCCATGTCCATCCGCCCTTCGCGTTCGAGCCTGAGAGTGAGCTCTTCGCGCAGGCGGTGGAGGTAGCGCACGTCCGACGCGGCATATTCGCGCTGCGCCTCGTTGAGATTGGCCCCGCCCCAGTCCGAGCTCTGCTGCTGCTTGGAAATCGATTCGCCGAGCAATTCGTCGACGAGGTTCTTGAGGCCGTGGCGATCGGTATAGGTGCGCACCAGCTTGCTCGCGATCTTGGTGCAGAACACCGGCGTCGCCATCACGCCTAGGTAATAGTGCAGCGCCGCGAGATCGAAACGCGCGAAGTGGAACAGCTTGGTGCGTGACTGGTCGCCCAGCAGCCGGGTGAGGTTGGGTGCCTCGTATTCGCTGCCCGGCGCAAAGCGCACGAGGTGCTCGTCGCCCGATCCATCGCCGATCTGCACCACGCACAGCCGGTCGCGGTGCGTGACGAGCCCCATGGTCTCGGTATCGACGGCGAGAGCCCCGGTGCCCTCGAGCACGCCTTCGGGCAGGTCTTCTTCGTGAAAATAAACAGCCATATCGCGCTTCCACTACGCCACATGGGGATAGAGGGGAAGGCCCGAGTGTGCGCCGGGCATGGCTGCAGCTATCGTGCCACGCGACATGGCACGCGAGGACATCCCCGAAAGCTGGCGCGCGGCGCTCGAACCCGCTCTCGGCTCGCCCGAAGCCCGGCGGCTGGGCGGGTGGCTGCGGGGCGAGGAGGATGCGGGCAAAACGATCTACCCGCCGCGCGGCGAGCGGCTGGCCGCCTTTGCGCTGACCCCTCTCGACGAGGTCCGCGTGGTGATCCTCGGGCAGGATCCCTACCATGGGCCGGGGCAGGCGCACGGGCTGGCCTTTTCGGTGCGTGACGGGGTCAAGGTGCCGCCTTCGCTGGCGAATATCTACAAGGAGCTCGAGAGCGATCTGGGCATCGCCCGGCCCGCCACGGGCGACCTTTCGGGCTGGGCGCGGCAGGGTGTGCTGCTGCTCAACAACACCCTCACGGTCGAGGACGGCAAGGCCGGGAGCCATGCCGGGCGCGGCTGGGACACGATCACCGAT
Organism: Erythrobacter sp.; assembly: GCA_041596595.1. Classification (GTDB taxonomy): domain Bacteria; phylum Pseudomonadota; class Alphaproteobacteria; order Sphingomonadales; family Sphingomonadaceae; genus Erythrobacter. The sequence continues at coordinate 13,405 of JBFHIF010000006.1, forward strand.
GCGGCGGTGCAAGCGGTGGCGCAAGCCGGCGAGCCTTGCGTCTTCGTGCTGTGGGGGAGCCATGCGCAGAAGAAGGCAAGCCGGGTCCGCGGCCTGGGCGGCGGCGATCACCACCTCGTCATTTCCAGCCCCCATCCAAGCCCGCTCTCCGCGCATCGCGGCTTCTTCGGCTCGCGCCCGTTCAGCCGCGCCAACGCCTTTCTCGAACAGCGCGGGTGCGGCTTGATAGACTGGTCGCTATGACTGAAGAGGAAGCCCGCGCCGCGCTGACCGCGCGCCAGGCCCAACTGGCCGAGGAAACCCGGATCAGCGAGGACGGCCGCGCCCCCGTCACGCTGCAGCAGGACAGCGTCGGCAGGCTGTCGCGGATGGACGCGATGCAGCAGCAGGCGATGGCGCAGGCGCAGGAACGCCGCCGCGCCGCCGAGGCCCGGCGCATCGAGGCCGCGCTCGCCCGGCTCGACGAGGGCGAGTGGGGATATTGCCTGCGTTGTGGCGAGGAAATCGCCGAGAGGCGGCTCGCCCACGACCCGAGCGTGGCGACCTGCGTCACCTGCGCCGGGGGCAAATGAAGCGCGCGAACGCAGTCGCAAGGTTTGGTAAGCGCGTCGGTGAGGTGTAGACCAGCAGGCAGCCCGGGAGGCCTGCTATGATGAACTGGTTTCGCCGCCGATATCTCGACGTGCTCGGCTCGATCTATATCTACAACGAACACCGCGGATACACCGCGATCGACCGGGTCCTCGAGGCGGTGCGCGCGCGTGCACCCGATGACACCCAGCTGATCGCGGCGATCGAGCAGCACCGTGCCGACGAACGCGCGCATTACGTGATGTTTCGCAGGTGGTTCGAATTGCAGGGCCGGATGCCGCTCGCGATCGATCGCACCTTCGGGCACATCGACCGGTTCATCGAGATCATTGTCAATGTCAACGCTGACTTGAAAAGGCTGGCCGGTATTTACAATGCCGATATTCTGCAGAACATTTGGTGTGTTTGCCGAAGTCGTCGCAATTGAAACGGTTTCCGATTCGCTGGTAATGATTACAACGCCGGTTC
>JBFHIF010000007.1:0-13323 GCA_041596595.1 Erythrobacter sp.
CGACCCCGCCCGTCACGCTCGGGAATACGAGCAAGGCGGCGCGACCTGCCTGTCGGTACTCACCGACGCGCCCTACTTCCAGGGGCATGACGACTATCTCGTTGCGGCCCGGGCAGCGTGTTCGTTGCCGGTGCTCCGCAAGGACTTCATGATCGATCCCTGGCAGGTTCTCGAATCGCGCTCGCTCGGTGCGGACGCGATCCTGATCATCGTCGCCGCGCTGGAGGATGGCGTGATGGCGGAGATCGAGGACGCGGCGCTAGAACTGGGCATGGATGTTCTGGTCGAGGTCCATGACGAGAAAGAACTCGAGCGCGCGGCCAAAGTGCTCAAGTCCAGGCTGATCGGGATCAACAACCGCGATCTGAAAACCTTCTCCACTTCGCTTTCGGTAACCCAAAGGCTCGCGCCTTTGGCACCCCGTGACGCTTTGTTGGTGGGCGAAAGCGGGATCGCGACCCATGCCGATTGCGAGACATTGGCCGAAGCCGGCGTGCGGGCGTTTCTCGTGGGCGAAAGCCTCATGCGGGCCGATGACGTATCGAGCGCCACGCGGATGTTGCTTAACGGGTAGCCCAGACTCCTAAAATCCCTTTCAATTCGCCAGCTCTCCGCCTGAACAGCCTGACCGGGCGGCGCTTGACACTCAGAACAACGTTGCCTATTCGTTCTTTATTCGTTCACCTTACGGTGGGTGATAAGTGTAACGATCGCACCTTTGTCGCGGTGCCTCTCGGGACACGTCGCATTTGCACCGGGGCAGCACTTTCGCGCTGCCTTATTTGGTGCGTATCAGGGAGTAAGCCCCATGCTGACGGCAAAGCAGCACGAATTGATCCGGTTCATTCAGCAACGCCTGGATGAAACCGGCATCTCGCCAAGTTTCGAAGAAATGAAAGAGGCGCTCGATCTCAAGAGCAAGTCGGGCGTTCACCGGCTGATTTCAGCCCTCGAAGAACGCGGCTTCATCCGTCGTCTTCCCAATCGCGCGCGCGCGCTCGAAGTCATCCGCCAGCCCGAAGACGCGACACCCACTCCGCGTGCTACGAGGGTGGCCAATGATGCGGTCGCCTCCGCCTCGTCAGTCATGGCGAAAGCGCCCGAACCGGCGAACGATGTCATTGAAATTCCCTTGCACGGACGGATTGCCGCGGGGGCTCCTATCGAGGCGCTTGAAGGGCAGACCTCTCTCCCCGTTCCTGCGGCGCTGCTCGGCCCGGGCGAACATTACGCGCTCGAAGTGTCGGGCGATTCTATGATCGAAGCCGGCATTTTCGATGGCGACTTCGCGCTTGTTCGCCGGACCGATACGGCGCGCGATGGCGAGATCGTCGTGGCCCTGGTTCGCGGCGAGGAAGCGACGCTCAAATACCTCCGCAAGGATGGCGCAATGGTGCGGCTTGATCCCGCCAATGCGGCCTACGATCCCCAAGTCTACGGTTCTGACGAGGTGCAGGTCCAGGGCAAGCTAGCGGGCCTTTTGCGCCGATATCACTAACTGTCTTGCGTGGCGCGGGTTGGCGGCAAACGTGTTTGCCCCTTCCCCGCGCCACCATCCGTGTTCGCCCTGCCGATCGGCGACCCTGTCGATCTCCTGATCCTTCAGATTAAGCGCGAGCCCACCGGTCCTCTCGAGCAGGCGGCGGTCCGCCTTCAGCCATCGCGGTTGGCAGGACCGGGGAAGGAAACGGTCGGCCACCACGATGTCGGCCCGGTCGCAGGCAGCAGCAAGCGCACGTTCCTCTACAAGATCCCGGTTGCGCGCCATCAACAGAACCCATTCGCGATTGCCCCGCTCGATCGTGATGACACAGAACTCTGGCGAGCATCGAGCGCCGGGCCATTCGGCAAGAGGTATCGGTTCGCTCGTGACGCTGGAGAGCTCCAGAAGGTTATCCTTCGAATAGCTTGATCGGCTGTCCCGCAAGGACAGAAGCCGCCGTTCCCCCTGCTCATCCTCAAACGTTATTCCCACATGGCGGCCCTCACGCCCGATCAGCACGTCCGGGATCGGCGTCGCGATCAGCATGATCGTGGCGAGAGCAGCTGGAACAAACCCCAGCAAGCGTCCCCGCCTGCTCCATAGGGCAAGCCAGAGACCTCCGGCAGCGAACAGCGCGATCGTCGGCATGGTCATCTGCGGCATCAGCTTGACCGCACCGGGTTGTCCCGCGGTGAAGTGAGCGATTGTGACCAGGGCCTCGAGCGAGATTTCGGCGAGCCACCAGACAGGACCGCCCAATCCGGCAAGATCGAGGAACAGCGCAAGGGCAATCAGCGGCATCGAGATGAACGTGACGAGCGGTATCGCCACCACGTTTGCTAGAGCGCCATAAACTCCGGCCCGATGAAAATGGAACAGCACGATCGGCATGAGCGCGATTTCGATCACCAGACCGGTAATGAACAGCATCGCCACCTGCCTGCCCGTGCGGTGCCACCACCCCTGATCGCGTGGCGACAGGAAGGATTGGACAGCGCGGGTCGAATGCAAGGCCACGATGGCGAGGACAGCGGCGAAGCTCATCTGAAAACTGGGACCCACCACGCTTTCCGGCCACAGCAGGAGCACGAAGATCGCTGCCATCGCCACCATCCGTAGCGACAGCGCCTCTCGGCCGAGCGCGAGTGCGCCTAGGACCAGCATCGCCGCCGCGCAGCTTCTGACAGTCGGAACTTCCGCCCCTGTCAGCAAGGTGTATCCGATACCTGCCAGAGCCCCAGCAGCCGCGGCGACCACCGGCAGCCGCACCCTGAGGGCAATGAAGGGAAACAGAGCCAGCAATTTGAGAGCGATGAGGTAGGCGGCGGCTATCACGGCGCTGACATGCAGTCCGCTGATCGACAAGAGGTGAGTGAGCCCGGCATCGCGCATGGCCTCTTCGTCCGCTTCGGTGATGCTTCCCCGGTCGCCACTGGCAAAGGCTGCGGCGATCGTCCCCGCCGAGCCGTTCGCACGCGCGCGCACGTGCGAGGACAGCTTTCGCTGCAGCGAGGCGATCGGGCTTCCCGCCTCGCGGGCGGGTTCGATGACCTCGATCGATCCGATCGTACTGCCGGTCGCCGACAGCCCCTTGAACCATGCAGCGCGCGCAAAATCGTACGATCCCGGCAGCATCGGACTTGCTGGCGGCATCAGCCTGACACGGGCGCGCACCAAAGCTCCCTCGACCAGTTCGCCTGATGCGTCCGGAAGATCGTCCGTCGCGGCATAGGGAACGTTGATGCGTATCTTCCGGCTCTGCGCCGTTTCTGCGTCGCGAACGGCAAGGGTCAGCCGGATGCGATCTTCGGCAGGCTGGTCCTCGCGTTCGAGAACATAACCGAGAATTCTCGTTACCGTCGGCCGCTCGATCGGCTCGGCACCGACGACTTCGGATCTGACCCAGATGACCGCGATCCCGGCTGCAAATATCAGTCCGCAAGCGACGATTGCCCGTCGCAAATGCTCGCGGTCTGTTCGTTCTCGCCAAATAGCCTGGGCCGATAGAGCGGCGATCATTGCGAATGCCATCGCTCCGATCCATTGCCACCGTTGACCCAGCGCAAACCAGGCGAGGATGCCAGATGCGAAAACAACCGCCAGCCACGGGACGCGATCGAAGCCGGCGCTGGCAAGATATGCTTCAAAGCGATCGAGCGTCACGCGGCCCAAGCTGGACAAGCGCGCGCCCGTTTGCCAAGGGCGCTGCGAGGCAACAACACCGGGACGCTGCGCTTGCCCGGCACTGTCGCTCATGGGCACTGAAGGCGCGTCGCGCATGGTGCTCCCCCATTGTCACGGGAATGAATTGAAAAGGAAATTGAGCGGCATGGCAAGTCTCGGGCCGAGCGAAACCGGCAAATCATCGGGCGGCGTGGTGACCCGGTTCGCCCCCTCCCCCACCGGCTTCCTCCATATCGGAGGCGCGCGAACTGCCTTGTTCAACTGGCTCTATGCCAGGCATCATGGCGGAAAGGCGCTGCTGAGGATCGAGGATACTGACCGCAAGCGTTCCACTCAGGAAGCGATCGATGCCATTCTCGATGGGCTCGAATGGCTGGGCCTCGATTACGACGAAGAACCCACGTTTCAGTCGCGCCGCGCGGATCGCCACGCCGAAGTCGCGCACAAGCTTCTGGACGCGGGTGATGCCTACAAGTGCTTTGCCACGCCCGAGGATCTCGAGCAGATGCGCGCCGAACAGCGCGCCAGCAAGCAGCCGATGCGATATGACGGGCGCTGGCGCGACCGCGATCCTTCCGAAGCCCCCGAGGGCTCACCCTACACCGTCAGGCTCAAGACACCGCGCGGTGGCGAGGCTACGATCGAGGATGCTGTTCAGGGCAAGGTCTCGGTGCGGAATGACGAACTGGATGATTACATCATCCTGCGCGCCGACGGATCGCCGACCTATATGCTCGCCGCGGTCGTCGATGACCGCGACATGGGCGTAACGCACGTCATTCGCGGCGATGACCATCTGAACAATGCGTTCCGGCAGCTCCCGATCTATCATGCGATGGACCGGATCGAAGGCGACTGGCCGCAGCCGGTTTACGCCCACATTCCGCTGATCCACGGTTCGGATGGCGCGAAAATGTCGAAACGCCACGGCGCTCTGGGTGCGGAAGCCTATCGAGACGAATACGGAATCCTTCCCGAGGCGCTGTTCAACTACCTCCTGCGCCTCGGTTGGGGACATGGCGACCGTGAGGAAATTTCGCGCCAGGAAGCGATCGAATTGTTCGACCTGAAGGGCGTCGGCAAAAGCCCCTCGCGCTTTGACATGAAGAAGCTCGAAAACCTCAACGCTCACTATATCCGCGAGGCCGATGATGATCGGCTGGCCGGACTGGTCGCACCGCTGATTGGTGGCGAAGTCGACCGGGCGCTCCTCGCTCAGGCCATGCCGGTGCTCAAAGTTCGGGCGAAGAACGTTCACGAACTTGCTGATGGTGCACGGTTTCTGTTCGTCCAACGCCCGCTCGAAATCAGCGAAAAGGCCGCCGCCTTGCTCGACGAGGAAGGCCGCTCGCGCCTGCGTGCTGTTGTCGATGCCCTGACGGGTGAAAATGACTGGACAATCGACACGCTGGAAGCCACTACGAAATCGCTTGCAGAGGACCTGGGATTGGGCCTTGGCAAGCTGGCGCAGCCCATGAGGGCTGCACTCACCGGGACGACGACCTCGCCCGGGATTTTCGATGTTCTGGTCCTACTGGGACGGGAAGAAGCCCTCGCCCGGCTCGACGCTCAGGCTGCGTGATCAGGGCGAGATAACGGGTTCAAAGCAGGAGAAACGTCTTGGCAGACAAGAACGCTAAACTCGAGATGGGCGGCGAAACCTATGAGTTTCCCGTTCTCCAGGGCAGCACCGGGCCGGATGTCGTCGACATTCGCAAACTCTATGGTCAGACCGGCGCGTTTACCTTTGATCCCGGCTACAAGTCGACCGCGAGCTGTGAAAGCGCGCTGACCTATATCGACGGGAACGAAGGCGTTCTGCTTCACCGCGGCTATCCGATCGGCCAACTTGCCGAGCATTCCAACTTCATGGAAGTCAGCTACCTGCTCCTGAACGGGGAGCTTCCGAGCTCGGACGAGCTTGAGGACTTCACCTACACCATCACTCGCCACACGATGCTGCATGACCAGCTGCGGCAGTTCTATCAGGGCTTCCGCCGCGATGCGCATCCGATGGCCATCATGTGCGGTGTGGTCGGCGCTCTGTCTGCGTTTTACCATGACAGCACCGACATTTCCGATCCCGAGCATCGCAAGATCTCGAGCCATCGTCTGATCGCGAAAATGCCGACGATCGCTGCGATGGCTTACAAGTATTCGGTCGGGCAGCCGTTTCTCCAGCCCGACAATTCGCTGTCCTATACCGGCAATTTCCTTCGCATGACTTTCGGCGTTCCTGCCGAGGAATACGAGGTCATTCCCGAAGTCGAGCGTGCGATGGACCGGATCTTCATCCTGCACGCCGACCACGAACAGAACGCTTCGACTTCGACGGTCCGCCTTGCGGGTTCGTCGGGCGCCAATCCGTTTGCTTGCATTGCAGCGGGGATCGCCTGCTTGTGGGGGCCGGCGCATGGCGGCGCGAATGAAGCGGCGCTCAACATGCTGCGGGAGATCGGGACGCCCGACAAGATCCCGCACTATATCGAGCGCGCCAAGGACAAGAACGATCCCTTCCGGCTGATGGGCTTCGGTCACCGTGTCTACAAGAATTACGACCCACGCGCGGCTGTCATGCAAAAGACAGTCCGCGAGGTGTTCGACGCGCTCAATGTGAAGGATCCGGTGTTCGAAACCGCGCTTCAGCTCGAGGAAATCGCGCTTAACGACGATTATTTCCGGGAGAAGAAGCTGTTCCCGAATGTCGACTTCTATTCGGGCATCATCCTGTCGGCGATCGGTTTCCCGACCACCATGTTCACGGCCTTGTTCGCCCTCGCGCGCACAGTGGGCTGGGTGGCGCAATGGAACGAGATGATTTCCGATCCAGGCCAGGTCATCGGGCGGCCCCGCCAGCTCTACACCGGGCCGACGCAACGCGATTACGTGCCGCTTTCTGAACGGTGATCCTGCTGCGAGCCCTAAGCGGCTCGCGCAGGTAGCGAAAGCGTGAACTTTGCCCCTGGCGGCGCGCTGGCCGGTTCGGCAGGTGTGACCGCCAGGTCGCCATGCATCGCGCGCGCAAGCCGACGGGAAATATAGAGCCCGAGACCCGATCCGGGTTCCTGGTCAGCCCCGATATCCCGGCCTAGCCGTTCGAACTTGTCGAATATCCGCTCGGCCTGGTCTTCGCTCACGCCCGGCCCTTGGTCGGCGACCGAAAGTTCGACCCGATCGTCGCCGCTTCGACCAGCGCAAATCGTGATGGTGCTTCCGTCCGGCGAATAGGCGATCGCGTTGCCGATCAGATTGATGAAGATCTGGAGCACGCGGCGAAAGTCACCGTCTGCGACCACCGGTTTCGCAGGATTCTGCACGACGATTTCGATGTTTTTGGATTGCGCCCGTACGCCCAGAATGCCTGCAGCGCGCTTCGCGGCATCCACAAGGTCAACGGGCTCGCTTGCCGTCGTGAAATCGGGAGCGTCGAGTGTCTCGATATCGGCGAGGTCATCGAGCATGGCCCCCAGGTGCTGACCTGCAAGCGCGATATTGCCCGCATATTCGCTGTATTCTGCGCGCAGCGGGCCGGCGAGACGCGCGCGTATCGTCTCGGCCTTTGCCACGATTCTAGCGATCGGCCGCCGCAAGACAGGTGTGAGCGCACTCCCGACCAGTTGAGAATGGGTGGCCTGCGGCTCCGCGTCCGGTTCAACCAGCGGGCGGTCAGCGAGAAGCAGAAGGTCGAAGCCAAGCGGCGCGGTGCTGCGCGGCCCGATAGGCAGCAGACGGATCCGCCAGTTCCGTTCCGAACCCGGCAATTCGCATTGGCTGCCGTCGAGCAGACGCCAGTGGAGGGGCTGGTGATGAGCGACGCCCTTGAGCGTCAGATAATCGCTCCAGTGCCGCCCCGGGCTGGACCGCACCGTTTCCTGCAGTCCTCCTGCATCCTCGGCATTGGCGAGGACGTATTGCAGCCGCTGCTCAGCATCCAGGCGGGCGCTGATTTCAGCTGAGGCGCGGTCGATATCGTCGAGCCGGCTCGCAAGATCCCGCGACGAAGGGGCTTCGACCGCTTGGCGCTGCCAGTTCTCGACCAGAAGCTCGCATCCGCCACCCATTGCCTCGTCCAGCGGATGGATACGGACATAACCCGTCACCGTGAAGGTGCCATCAAATGCGCTGAATTCGCGGCCGATACGCAGTCCGATCCGCATGCAATCTTCGACCAAGGCGCGCAATTCCGGCACTGCGATGACCCCCGGAAGGGTTCCGCCGCAATCCTCCTGCAGCCTGGCCAATGGCTCGTCTGCGCTCAAGAGTCGTCCATCGCGATCCAGGTGACCGCGAGCCGCCAGCAAGGCCTCGTCTCTCTCGTTCATCATGTCGCCCTACCCGCCTTGTGGCCGCGAGGCCTCAGCAAGGATCGCGGCGGCTTCCTCGGGGGCGAGATTGCAAGTCTCGGTCGGGAAACGCGATGAGTGGGCGAAAAGAAGGAATTGTTGCTGCAGCGCGCCTTCGTCGAGACCCGCAGCCCGCAGAAACAGGGCCAGCCTCGCCGTCTGGCTCTCATGCGATGAAAGGACCGCGAGTTCGCGCGGCTGGTTGCTGAATTGCGCAAGCGCGGTCGAAAACAACGCAAAGCCAGCCTGCTCCAGATCCAGGGCGGCTTTCGCGTCTCTCCGCATCGTCCCCAAGAGACGTGCAAGCAAAGCTACTCGGCCATTGGCTTCGTCGTAGCTACCCTTCAGTTGCTTCAGTCCCCCTGCAACCTCCGGATGATCCTCGCTCTGCGCTTCCCACCGCCGGAGCACTTCGTGAAAAATGTCGGCCGGCAATTCGTCCAGTGAAAGGCTCATGCGCCTTTGCTGTTGAACGAAGCGCGATTGCGCGGTGAGCGCTTTCATGGCGAGTTCGGCGGTTTCCTCGCTGCTCGAAGCGATAAGCTCCTGAAGCAGTGGGCTCAGGACCGGATCGATCCGTTCGCGCTTTTCAAGCCGTTCGGTCGTCTCGCTTTCGATTGCCAGTGCGAAACAGAAGCTCAGCACGATGCTGCTCGCCGCCAGACACTGGGAAAGACCCTCGATCTCGCCAGTACGCTGATCGTTCCCTATGACCGCGCGCGAAGTGGAATCGATCAATTGCCGGGCCAGGGAGTCCAGATTGCCGCGCATTCGCGCGACGACTTCATCGGTAATGAGCGGGGGGTTTGGAACGACGAGAAAATGAGCGAGCACGGGCGGCACGCCGCGCAGCGCGCGGTCCGCACGTGCGAGATCTTCCCTCATGGCTTTTTCGGCATCTGGCGTCGGCTTCGCCCTTGCGCGGCGATCAGCCCTGCCATGCGCCGCTTGCTTGCTCATCTAACGCCTCGTTCCGGACCCGACCGGGCCCGGATCATTCTTCCAAACATCAACCCGCGCGAGTGCATGGATCAGCGCCACCAGTCCAAATGCGGCGAGCGCTTCTTCCAGCAAGCCATAAGCGGCGCAAATCGCAAATACCGCAAGGTGCACCGTCCGGTCGTTCCAAAATGGGGCGAGGCGCGGGCCGGATCTGACCGAGGCCAGGCGAGCCAAACCCCATGAGAATACCGGAAGAGCCATCACTGCAGGTTGAGTGCTGTGCAAGAGAAACAACAGCACCATGATGACCAGAATATCAATCATTCCAGAGAAATAATCTATCCTATTCGCGTAATTTGTCACACCGAGCACGCGTTGGCGCAAGATCCTGCTGGCACTTGCAACCTCTGCGACGAATGTTCCGAGTGCCGCCACCGAGAGGCTCAGCACGGAAAAATCCCAGAACGCGAGCGCGATTGCGATTGCGACAGCGATTATCGCCGCAGATGCGGCAAATGCAGGCTTTAAATCGAATGTTCGAGTTGCCACGCCCCTTGCCATGAAGCCTGCAAGCATCCGCATCGGGGCCACCCACCGATCACGCGGTGACGCCTGCCGGATAAGATCGTCTTCCCGCCTTGCGGCAGTCTCCTCGCGGTCCACCAGTAACCATTCCCCCCGATCGAACACATCAGGCGCGAGCGGTGTTGTTTTGGTGCCCGACTGCAATGCGATCCTCAGAAGAAGCGAAATCGCGCTGCCGTCGTGCGGACCATCCTTCAGCCTGCCCGCGGCGTCCCCCTCAACCACCATTAACCCGGCCCAGAGGCGGCTTGCGTCTATGCGCTCGAAAACCTCCTCGTGCCCGCTCGCCGCCGGATGGTCTGAAGCGACGGTATAGATCGTCGGGGTCAGGGGATTGCGGGTGTGCAAATCGCTCTGTGCAAACATCGGATCGATCAAGATCCCGTCTGCGATCACGACCAATTGGTCACCCCGGCGAACAAGCGAACCCACCTGAATCGGGTTGCGAACCCCGTGAAACTCACCGCCACCTGCCTCGATATCTTTCTGAATTTGAACGATTTCGGGCAATTCGGGGTTACAGAGACAGAGGATGCGCTTGCACCCCAGGCTCCTCACCAGCGCGACTTGCCATGCAAGGATACTGCGCCCGCCGAGGCGCAATAACGCTCTCGGGGGTCCACCTTCGGACAGTTCGAGTGATGACAACAAGGCAGTTCTCAATGTGCACGGGCTCCGATCGGCAAGAAAGTTCCTGCTACGCGCTGCTGGTGCCTTGCTTCAAGCAGCGAGCGATCAATTTCCGGGATTGTAACTGCGGTTTTGTGGCGCGATTAGGACCCGAAACGGCCCAGTATCTCTTCGATTTCGCGGATCGATGCGGGTTCGCCGGGAGCCGAGTTTAGGGCGTTTTCGGCAGCATCGAGCAGTTCTTCCGCGTGAAAGCTTGCGGCAAGGCCCCTCAGCCGTAGCGCAGCGACATTCCAGTTGCCATCGCAACGCGCGCGCTTGAGCAGGTCGAGTTGCCGTTCCGCGCTCTCTATGAAGGCGCCGCGCAATTCTTGCAGCAGCGCGGCGTCATCGCCGGCCGCTGCCGCCAGGTTCGCATCCAAGGCTCCGCTGTCATATTCCATGAAGCGAGACCTAACAGCCCAAGGTTAAAGCAGGGTTTATCCTTTTTCACCTTGTGGTAATCTCCGCTCCATGAGCAATGGAAAGCAGATCATTCGTGCGTTTGGCGCCGACGGGGCCAAGACCGATGCGAAGAGCGAAAACGCTGGTGCGGAGTTCCGAGCCGACGTTGGCGAGCCCCAATCTGACGAGGTGTTCGAACTGGACCAGTCCGACGAATACTTCGAGGAGGAGCCTGCGATCGCAAGCTCGCGCACGCGCTGGATCCTGCCAAGCCTTGCTATCTTGGGCGTGGTTGCATGGACCGTGTTTTATGGCTGGGCGATCCGCGACCAGGTCCTCCAGGCCTCCCCCGTCTCGTGGACCGGATGGATCGCGAATTGGGCGATCCCCGTCTTGTTGCTCGGCGTCGCGTGGCTCATTGCCATGCGAAACTCCCACTCAGAAGCGCGGCGATTTGCCGCGACCGCGGCAACGCTTCGCCAAGAAAGTGAGGCGCTGGACCACAGGTTGACCGTGGTGAACCGGGAACTCAGCCTGGCGCGCGAATTCCTCGCTGCCCAGTCGCGCGACCTCGAATCGCTCGGCCGGATTGCCAGCGAGAAGCTCGCTACGCACGCCTCGGAATTGCAGTCTCTGATTCACGACAATGGCGCTCAGGTTGACCGGATCGGCAGTGCGAGTCAGTCCGCCCTGGAGAACATGAACCGTTTGCGCGACGACCTTCCGGTGGTCGCAAACTCGGCGCGAGACGTGACCAATCAGATCGGGAATGCGGGCCGCACGGCTCACGAGCAGGTCGAGAAACTGGTTTCGGGCTTCGAACGGCTCAACCAGTTCGGCACTGCGAGCGAAAACCAGGTCGCCAGTCTCGGCAAGCGGGTCAATGAGATACTCGGTGGGTTCGAGTCCCAGTTGAACCAGATCGAGAACCTGCTCGGCACCCGATTCGCTCAGCTCAAGGAAAACACCGGCTCTTACCGGGACGAAATAACCAAGGCCGAACAGGGAACTCTCGCGGCACTGAACGAACGGATCACCCTCCTTCAAAGCGAGACCAAGGCCGTCGCAGCCAAGCTGCGCGAGGCGGAACAGGGCGCGATGGAGCAATTGCGCAACAACAAGGACCGGCTTCGTGTCGAGGTCACCGAAATGGTGGAATCGCTCGATCGCCTCGACCGGGCCGCGCTGGAGAGCGCGAAGAAACGGATCGACGAATTGCAGGGCGAGGCCGAGCGGTTCGACCAGACCTTGGCGCACCGAGACGCGCGTTTCATGGAGGAGATGGAACGCCGGCAGGCTTCTTTCGAAACCCGCGAAACGCAAGCCACCGAAATCCTCGCGCAGCGGCTTGCAGATCTCGACGAAGCGATTGCCGAACGGCGTGAATCGCAGATCGTCGAAACCGAAAAGCTCGTGTCACACAGCAGGGACATGTCCGAACAGCTTGATCGGCTTGCCGCTCTCATCGGCAATATCGAACAGCAGGGCGTGGCGACCCGCGAATCGCTGACCGAAGGCATGGGAGCCCTGGGCGAACAGCTCGAGGCGAAGCGAGCGGCTCTGGTCGAGACTGGCGGTCAGCTCGAAAAGCTCACCGAGGCAGGGGTCCGCCTGCTCGAAATCATCAACTCGGGCGCGCAGCAGGCTCGCGAGAATCTGCCCTCTGCGATCGGTCAGGCGACCGAAGCGCTCAGTTCGGCGGAAGATCGTGCCAGGGCGATCAGCGAACTGATGCTCAACACCAGCCAGAGCGGCAACGATCTTGGGAATTATCTCATCAAGGCGCAGGATACGATCACGGAAACCGACAGCTCGATCGAGGCGCTTAATGCTCGACTGGGTCAGCATTCCGATGAAACCATCGCGAAACTCAATGGACTGCGCGGCGGATTTGCCAGGATGGCTGAAGAAGCTCACGGTTTCGCGAGCGAAACCCGCGGCGCGCTTCGCGAAGCGATCGAACAGCTCGAAGCCGCGACCCGATCGGCGTTTGCGGCACTGGACGACGGAGCGAGGGAAAAGATCCACAAGCTGACCGAGGAGCTGAGCGCGGAAGCCGTCGAGGCGCTCGAACGCTCGCTTCGCAATCAGAGCGCCGAAACGATCGGAAAGCTGGAACAGGCAGCGGCGCACGCATCCGGAGTCGGACGCGAAGCGACCATTCAACTCCGCGACCAGCTTGCCAAGGTCAACGAGCTGACCGGAAATCTCGAACAACGTGTCGCCCGCGCGCGCGAACTGGCAGAGGAACAGGTGAACAACGATTTCGCGCGCAGGATGTCACTGATCACCGACAGCCTCAATTCGAACGCGATCGATATCACCGCAGCCCTGTCCCAGGATGTTACCGACACGGCCTGGGATGCCTATCTCAAGGGCGACCGGGGCATATTCACCCGTCGTGCCGTTCGCCTGATCGACAGCGGCGAAGCGCGCGAGATTGCCGATCTTTACCAGCAGGACGAAACCTTCAAGGCGAACGTGGCGCGCTACATCCACGATTTCGAGAAGATGCTGCGCTCCATGCTTTCCACCCGCGACGGAAACGCGCTGGGGGTAACCGTGCTGGGATCGGACATGGGCAAGCTTTATGTCGTGCTTGCTCAGGCTACAGAGCGGTTCCGCGCGTAGATCTTGCGCTCAGTCCCGCTCTGTCACGCTCTGTCACGCTCTGTCACGCTCTGTCACGCTCTGTCACGCTCTGTCACGCTC
>JBFHIF010000008.1:0-12614 GCA_041596595.1 Erythrobacter sp.
ATTCGAGCGCCCTATCCCAGTCGCCGCCCTTCGGCGCCATCGGGCGATCCTTGAGATAATCGAACACGACATCGTCAGGCGCGATCAGTCCGGCCCGCGCGCCCGCCTCGATGCTCATGTTGCACACCGTCAAACGCTGTTCGACGCTCATGGCCTCGAATACGGACCCGCGATATTCGATCACATAGCCGGTGCCGCCAGCAGCGCCGATCGTGCCGATGATGTGCAGGATCAGGTCCTTCGCGGTCACGCCCGGGCCCAGTTTGCCCTCGACGCGAATTTCCATCGCCTTGGATCGCTTAAGCAGCAGGGTCTGGGTCGCGAGGACGTGCTCGACCTCGCTGGTTCCGATGCCGAACGCCAGCGCGCCTAGACCACCGTGACAGGCCGTGTGCGAATCTCCGCAGACGATGGTCGTCCCCGGCAGCGAGAATCCCTGCTCGGGGCCGACGACGTGCACGATACCCTGCTCGGCAGCGGTCGCATCGATGTAGCGAATGCCGAATTCGGGCGCATTGCGCTCGAGCATAGCGAGTTGCTGGGCGCTTTGCGGGTCGGCGATCGGCAGGCGGTTGCCATCGGGCCCGACGCGCGGCGTGGTGGGCAGGTTGTGATCGGGCACGGCCAGCGTGAGTTCGGGCCGTCGCACTGGCCGGTCGGCTATCCGCAGCGCTTCGAACGCCTGCGGGCTGGTGACTTCATGAACGAGGTGGCGATCGATATAGATCAGCGCCGTGCCGTCTTCGCGGGTTTCGACGACGTGATCGTCCCAGATCTTTTCGTATAGTGTGCGAGGTCTGCTGGCCATGAGGTGGGGTCCTGTCGCCGCCCTTTAGCGACATGTCTGCAACACTGACAAGCTTGTAGCAAAATTACCGCAATCAGCCATGGAAATGTAACCAATTAACTCCTAACTGACACCCATGTCAGTAGCAGCCCCCTTTCGCTTCCCCATCAAGGTCGTGCCCGACGACATCGATTTCATGGGGCATGTGAACAATGCCCGCTATCTGAACTGGGTCCAGGACGCCGTTTTGGCCCACTGGCGGAAGATCGCCCCAGCAGACGATGTCGCGAGCAAGGCGTGGGTCGCGCTCAAGCACGAGATTACCTACCGCAGGCCTGCATTTCTCGAGGACGATGTCATCGCCAGCACGGTGCTCGAACATTTCAAGGGCGCGCGCGCTTTCTATTCCACCGTGATCAAGCGCGGTGAGGAAGTGCTGGCCGAGGTCAAATCCTCGTGGTGCTGCATTGATGCCGAAACACTGCGTCCGGCGCGCATCGGCGAACATATGCGCGACTTGGTCTTTGGTTCCGAGGACTGAAGCGCCTATATACGCCTGATGGACCAAAGGTGCGTTCACTAGGCAGATGAACCGGGAATTCGATCTTCCAGGCCGCAAATTGCAGGCGGCGACCGGGCTCGCGCTCGCTATCGCGATTGCGGGGGGTTGGCTTGTGCTCCATTTCTACGCCATGTTTGCGTTTGAGCTGACGTGGCAGAACTGGCCGCTTGCGCTGGCTATCGCGGCGATCCTTTGTTGGCTTTCGGTCGGCGTGTTCATCGTCAGTCACGATGCGATGCACGGCAGCCTGGCGCCTCATATGCCCCGCGTGAACGCGGCGATCGGCGCGGTCTTGCTGTTCCTTTATGCCGGGTTTGGCTGGAAACAGATGCGCGATGCCCATTTCGCGCATCACCGGTTGGCGGGGCACGAGGGCGATCCGGATTTCGACGAGCGCAACCCGCGTCATTTCGCACGCTGGTATGCGACTTTCTTCAGGCGCTATTTCGGGTGGCGCAGCGTGCTCTACGTCCATCTCGTCGTGGCGCTCTACTGGCTGGCCCTCGACGTACCGATGGTGCAGATCGTCATGCTCTACGGCGTGCCGGCGCTGCTCTCATCGCTTCAGCTTTTCTACTTCGGCACGTTCCGGCCACATCGGCAGGGGGGAGAGGACAGCGAAATCCCCTTTGCCGATCGTCATAACGCCCGCAGCGACGCCTTTCCTACGCTTGCCAGCCTCGCCACCTGTTTCCATTTCGGCTATCATCTCGAACACCATCGCCGCCCCGACGTGCCTTGGTGGGCGCTCCCCGCAGCACGCAGGGCCGGGATCGGCACGGGTGCAATCAAGGAGACGGTTCCAGCATGACCTGGCTCGAGGCCCTCGCAATCACTCTGGCTGCGCTAGTCGGCATGGAAGTGTTCGCCTGGGCCGCGCACAAATACATCATGCACGGCTGGGGATGGGGGTGGCACCGCGACCATCACGAGCCCCACGATCGGGCATTCGAACGCAACGATCTGTTCGCAGTCGTGTTCGGAACGATCAACGCCGCGATGTATCTGGCCGGCACGCTGTGGTGGGAATGGATGTGGTGGGCAGCGCTGGGCGTCACGCTTTACGGTGTTATCTATGCAATCATCCATGACGGGCTGGTCCACCAGCGCCTGTTCCGCTTCGTCCCCAAGAGCGGTTATGCCAAGCGACTGGTCCAGGCGCACAAGCTTCACCACGCGACCGTTGGCAAAGAGGGTGGGGTCAGTTTCGGGTTCGTTTTCGCGCGCGATCCACAGACACTGAAAGCCGAATTGAAGGCCCAGCGAGAGGCGGGCATCGCCAAGGTGCGCGAAGCGCAGCTCTAGCCTATTCGGGACGGGTTGCGATCCAGCTGCCTGCAATGATCAGGATCGACAGCGAAATCCAGACGAACGGGTGGCCAAGTGTCAGCCAGGTGAACCCGACCCCTACCGTCATCGCACCGATGGCAGCGATTTTCGCCCGGCGGCTGATCGCTCGGCGCTCCTGCCAGTCTCGTACCTGTGGCCCCCAGTGGGGATGATCGAGAATACGCTTTTCGAGCGCGGGATTGCTACGCGCGAAGAAGAGTACCGCGAGCAGGAGAAAGGGAACCGTCGGCATGATCGGCAGCGCGACCCCGATCGCGGCCAGAGCCAGCGAGACCATTCCGCCGGCGAGATAGAGCGAGCGCATGGCTGCGCGGCCCGCCTAGGCCGCGGCCAGACGCGCGGCGTGTTCCCTGACCAGCGCGATCATGTTGGGGACGCCTTGCGTGCGGTTCGAGGACAGCTGGTTCTTGAGGTCAAAGGGCTCGAGCGCGGCGGTCACGTCCATCGCAGCGACTTCCGACGCTGGCCGGTCCTGGACGGCAGAAATCACCAGCGCCACGATTCCCTTCGTAATCGCCGCATTGCTGTCCGCGAGGAAATGCAGCCTCGAGGCATCGCCGGTCGGATAGACCCAAACCGCGGCGGAACAGCCGCGCACGAGCGTGGCGTCGGTCTTCAGGGCATCGGGCATCTCGTCGAGCTCGCGCCCGAGTTCGATCAGGAGACGATATCGGTCGTCGCCGTCGAGGAATTCGTATTCTTCGAGAATGTCCGAAAGGCTGCGCATCGCAGCGCTATTTAGGTGGTGCTTGCGCCATGTCCAGCGGTGCGCGGCCGAGCGAGCGACAATGCGCGCTAAAGATCGACGCCGCTGGCGATGGCTTCGAGCTTTCTGATCCGTTCCTTGAGATCGGCCATCTCGATCCGCGCCGAGCCCACGGCGGCCCCGCCTTCGATCTCGGGCGGAGCGCGGCCTGGGCTGCGCTGACCTGCGCGCTCCAGCTCCTCGCGCTTGAGCTGCAGCCAGCCCTGCCACGCTCGCAGCAAGGCAAACACCACCACGATGATCCCGACCAGCGCAGTTGCGGCGATTACGGAAACCGGGTCTGTCATTCGCTCAATCCTCCGTCGGTTTGGACGAACGCCGTGCGATGTCTCCGCGCAGGCTTTCGATCTCTCTTGCGATATGCTGCGCCTTGCGCGCCTCTGAGCTGTTGTCGTCTGTCGCGATGCGTTCAAGCACCTGGATCCGTTCGCGCAATTCGGCGAGTTCGGCGCTGTCGATCGCGTCCTGTTCGTCTTGCAGTGCGGGCGGAGAGCCCATCGCCGCGCTTTCACCGAGCCGCGCCATCAGGCGGCGGTTTTCCTCGCGCAGTCTTTTGGTGCGACTGCGCTCGTGCGCCCACAGCACGATGAAGATGATCATGGCTATCGTGATCCAGCTCATGACCCGATGCCTTCCGGACAGACCCTTCCTTGGCGCGCACCGTCCATCACGCGTTCCCCTTGTCCGGGCTGTGCTCCAGGGAGCGCTCGCGCAATTTGTCGATTTCGCTGCCCAGATGGTAGCCGCTGTCGGTGACGATGCGTTCGACATTGGCGAGGCGATCCTTGATCGCGGCCATTTCGGCGCGCAGTTCGGCGTTCTCCTGTGTCAGGAGGGTCACCCGCTGTTTCGCCTCTCCGTCGGTCTTGGGGTAGATGGCCTTGCCCCAGCTGTTCTCGAGCGGATAGCCATGCGCGATCCGAAGCCGGGTGGTGTAGATCCAGCCCGCGATCCCTGCTGCACCAAGGGCAAGACCGCCGCCGATGATCCAGGGAAGGTGTGGGATGACCGTTGCGGCCGCGTCGATGCTCACGCTTTGGCTCCTTCTCGAATTTCAAGCGGAACGCCGCTCCCGGTTTCCTTTACCGGACGGGGGTCGCGCAGCGCCTCGATCTGGGTCGCGACGTCATATCCGCGATCGGTCACGATCTTCTCGAGCACGACCAGGCGATCCTGCATCGCATCGAGCTTGCCGTGTAATTCGCGGTTTTCGGCCTTCAGTCGCTTGGTTTCAGCGGTATCGCTGCGTGCGGTCTTGCCGCCCCATTCGTCCTCAAGCTCGTATCCGTGCCTCGCGCGGATCCAGTTATTGGCCAGCCACCCGAAGGTGCTGATCGCGATGATCGCTACGAGGAAAGTTGGTCCACCCCAATCCATCAGGCTTTCTCCCTGTTTTCAATGTTCAGCGGGACACCGCTGGTGCTTTCCTCGACGGCGCGCGTATCGCGCAACGCCTCGATCTGCGTCGCGATGTCATATCCGCGATCGGTCACGATCCGTTCGAGCACCTGGACACGGTCTTCGAGCTGCTGGATGCGCGCGGCATATTGCGCGGCCTTCTCGGCACTGTGCGAAGCGGTCGCCTCGATCCGTTTTTCCTCAAGCTTGCTGTTGTGCTTGAGCCAGACGATGAAGCTGACCATGATGAACGGCGCCAACGGTATCAGATAGGCCCAGTCGAACATTGTATCCCCCTTGAAATTGGCGTTGCCCGATCAGCGCAGCCGCTCGATTTCGGCGGTCAGGCGCGGATTGCTGTTGACGTAATGCGCCTCGACGCTGGCGAGCCGGCGATCGATGTCGCGAAACTGGGCGCGGATTTCACGCGCTGTGCGC
Organism: Erythrobacter sp.; assembly: GCA_041596595.1. Classification (GTDB taxonomy): domain Bacteria; phylum Pseudomonadota; class Alphaproteobacteria; order Sphingomonadales; family Sphingomonadaceae; genus Erythrobacter. The sequence goes on from JBFHIF010000008.1 coordinate 5,302, forward strand.
TTGGGGCTCTGCCTCACGCGCTGCCAGTATCGGGATTCGTGCTCGTCGCTGTAGAGGTGCGGCGGCTTCTTGTTGATGAAGATGCCGGCCGCGATGTAGGCGACGACCCCGATCGGACCCAGGGCCAGGAGCGTGAGCAGCACGGCCCCGAGCCGGATCCAGAACGCGTCGATTCCGGTGTAATCGGCAATCCCGGCGCAGACCCCCATCAGCTTGGCATTCTGGCGGTCGCGGTAAAGCGTGGTGCGCGGCGAGTTCATTGCTTGGCTCCCTTCTTTTCAGCGAGCATCATCTCAAGCTCGCGCAATTGCTGATTGTCCGACTCCCGGTCGGCCAGCAGCTTCTTGGCCGGAGTGAACGAAGGGTCGTCCGAAGCGACGAGCCGTTCGACCGTGTCCATCCGCTCGTCGAGCCGCTTGGCGAGATTATACAGCTCCTCGAGCAAAACTTCGTCGTCGGTCGTAATCGTCGCTGCGGTTTTCCACCGGGTCACATAGTGCAGCACCAGCCACGGAAGACCGATCAGGACGAGCGGTATGACGATAAATTCGATGTCCATGTCTTATTCCCCTTCGATCTTCTTGTCGGGGCTACCGCCCCTGCCGAGCGCTTTCTTCATCTCGGCCAGTTCGTCGTCGATCGCGTCGGCCCCTTCGAGCGCTGCGATTTCGTCGGAAAGCGAGGGCTGCCCTTCTTCCGCGATGGAGAGGGCATCGGCGCGGCCTTCGGCATAATCGACCCGGCGTTCGAGCTGGTCGAAGCGCGACAGGGCCTCGTCGGTCCGCTCGGTGCTCATCAGGGTGCGCAGCTTGACGCGGTTTTCGGCGCTCTCGAGCCGCGCGGCGATCGCGCTCTGACGGCTACGCGCTTCGCGAAGGCGCTGCTGCAGCTTGTGAATGTCCTCCTCGTAGGCGCGCAACGCATCGTCGAGCACGGCGATTTCGGCCTTCAACTGGTCGGCCATGTCGCTCGCCTTCTTCTTTTCGACGAGGGCCGCGCGTGCGAGGTCCTCACGGTCCTTCGAAAGCGCCAGCTGGGCTTTCTCGGCCCAGTCCGCCTGAAGCCGGTCCAGCTTGATTACGTGACGGTTCATTTCCTTCTGATCAGCGATCGTGCGCGCCGCGCTGGCACGAACCTCGACCAGCGTTTCCTCCATCTCGAGGATGATCATGCGGATCATCTTCGTGGGGTCGTCCGCCTTGTCGAGCATATCATTGAAGTTGGCGGCGATGATATCGCGGGTACGGCTGAAAATGCCCATGAAGGCTACTCCATCAAGAAACGGGTTCGTCTTGCCCAAGCCCGACTCGCTGTCGGATGCGCGGGCATGAGATTGCGTCGGTGTGGGGCTGCGGCGCAAGGCTTCGATCTCGGCATCGAGCCGCGAAAGACCGCGCTGGCGTGCGACGCCCTGGGGTGAGGGGCGGGCCGAAGCGGGGTCGCCGGAAGGAGGCGACGCGGGGGACTTCTCCCGCTCCGGCCCATCGGGGTTGGACTTGGGTGGGTTCACAGGGCCGCTCATGCGAGGCCAGCGATCACGACGGTGTCGGCCAACGGAAACGCAAGCGGTGCAGCCAGTGCCTGGTCCATATCGATATGAGCGGTCACAATCACCATCGCTACCATCGCGGCGATGCTTGTGCAGGCGGCAAGGCCGAGCTTGCTCGACCAGAAGCTGCGTTCGGGTAGCTGACGTTTGGACATGGTTTCGATCTCTCCGCTTTGGACGGGCTTTCGACATCTGCCGATGGTTTGCCCACTTTCACCTGAGTTTTTGCAAACTGCGTGCCAAAATTATAAATATATGAATCTAAAAGAATTCCGCGAAAATCCGCCGTAGCAAGTTGGCGGCTATTGCCAAACATTAGGAAAACTCACTATAGATTGGTCATGGAGCGGGAGAACCAGTTTATCGGCCAGTCAGGCGCGTTTCTCGACGCGGTCGAGCGCGCCAGTCGCGCCGCCCCGATGAACCGGCCCGTCTTGGTGATCGGCGAGCGCGGCACGGGCAAGGAGCTCATCGCCGAGCGCCTGCACCGTTTGTCGACGAGGTGGGACGAACCACTCGTCATCATGAATTGCGCGGCCCTGCCGGAAACCTTGATCGAGGCCGAACTGTTCGGTCACGAGGCAGGAGCCTTTACCGGTGCTACCAGAACCCGAGCCGGTCGTTTCGAAGAAGCCGACAAGGGCACGCTTTTTCTCGACGAACTGGGCACCTTGTCGATGGGCGCGCAGGAACGGCTGCTCAGAGCGGTCGAATATGGCGAGGTGACCCGGATCGGGGCGTCACGTCCGATCCAGGTCGATGTCCGCATCGTGGCCGCCACCAACGATGATCTTCCCGCACTCGCGGCCAAGGGTGATTTTCGTGCGGACCTGCTCGATCGATTGAGTTTCGAGGTTATCACGCTCCCCCCGCTCAGGGTCCGCGAAGGCGATATCGGGGTTCTGGCCGAATATTTCGCGCGCCGCATGGCGGCCGAGTTGGAATGGCACGGCTGGCCCGGCTTTGCTTCGCACGTGCTCGAACAACTCGAAAATCATGACTGGCCCGGCAATGTGCGTGAGCTTCGCAACGTGGTCGAGCGCGCGGTCTATCGCTGGGACAGTCCCGATCAGCCGGTCGGCCATGTCCAGTTCGACCCTTTCGACAGCCCCTGGAAGCCGAGCATCCCCGCCTACCGCGAGCGTGGCGCTGGCAGGAACGCGATTTCGCCTCCGGAGGGTTCGGATGCACCATCGATCAGCGGCGAACTCGACAAGGTCGACGATCTTCGTGCTGCGGTCGACGCCCACGAGCGCGCGATCATAGAGCACGCGCTGGGCAAGCATCGCTGGAACCAGCGCCAGACGGCCAAGGCGCTGGGCCTCAGTTACGATCAGTTGCGGCATTGCATCAAGAAGCACGCCATCATGGAAGACGCGGATTAGTTCTGCCCAATACCAGATTGTTCAATGGTCTCGAGATGGGGCGACTTGTGTAATCGCTCCATCGCGTTAGACATTGGGAATTGCGAATCCGCGGTGAGGTGGGCTGCAGGATTCTCGGGGTCGTTCGGGAGAAAAAATTTGGGGCACAAGGCCCACCTGCTGCTTGCCACATTGCTGGGTCTGGTCGCCGCGCTCGGGCTTTGGTCGCCCGCAAGTGCTCAGGCCAATGCACCCACCACTCTCACCAACGTTCAGCTAATCGCCGAAGGGGCCGATCAGACGATCGTGCGCTTTCGCTTCGCGCCGAGGCTCGCGACGTTTTCCGATATCAGCGAAGATGGCGAGGCAGCCTTGCGTCTGACCCGCACCCGTCGGGCCCAGGGCGCGGCTCTCGACCGCCGGCTCCAAGGATTGGTGAGCGATCTCACATTCGCGCAATCGGGCGACGAACTGGTGGTGCGGTTCCGCACTCGCGCACCCGCACTGCTCGAAACGCAGGTCAGCGGCGAAACGAATCTCATCGTCACCATCCGGCGTCCACGTCCGGGTGAACGCATTGCGGGACCCGCGCGCACCGCCAACGGAGAATATGAATATGGCTCCGAAGGCAGCCTTCCCGAATTTCGCGATCCCCCGCCGGGCGAAGATGGCTTTGCGCTGATCGAGCTCAAATATGCCGATGTGAGCGAGGTCGTCGGGCTTATTTCGGACGGAGCAAGCGTCAAGCCCAACGATGCCTTCATCCGATCCGAACCGGGATTTGGCTCGCCCGGCACCAATGGCACCAATTACGGGAATGTCGTCCGCCCGCCCGAACTCGAGGAGCTTCCGCTGGGCGAAAAGGTCAATTCCTCGCTCGGGATCGATCGGCGGCTCAACGCGATCTGGGTCGAGGGGACGCCCGCGCGGATTGCTCGGGTCAGGCGGATGATCGAGCTTATCGACCGTCCAGTGGACAGTGTCATCCTGGAGACCCAATTCGTCGAGCTTACCGAGACCGGCGCGCGCAATGTCGGGTTCGATTTCTCCGATGCGAGCGGTCGCACGGCGTTCGGGACGATCCAGTCGGGCCAGTTCCTCGATTTCGGCTTCGATCCAGGCTCGGTGGTCGAAAGCATCAGCCTCCAGGCGGCGGTTTTCGCGCAGGTGCAAAAGGGCGAGGGGCGGATCGTTTCCGCGCCGCGCATCGCAGCCCAGAGCGGAACGACCGCGAAGATCACCACCGGGGATGCCCTGCCGATCCTGACCTCGATCCAGCTTTCGGGCGTCAACGGTGTTTCGCAGCAGGTGCAATACGTCAATGTCGGGGTGACGTTGCAGATTGCGCCGCGGGTCAATAGCGACGGGTTCATCACCTCCAAGATCTACGGTGTAGTATCGAGCGTGACCGGGTTCTCACAGGGCTTTCCCACGATCAGCCAGCGCGAAGCCGAAACGAGCGCATCGGTACGCGATGGCGAAACCTTCGTGATCGGCGGCCTCACCCAGGAGGGGCGGCTGATCTCGAAAACCAAGGTGCCGATCCTTGGCGACATTCCCTTGATCGGCGAATTGTTCAAACGTGAAAATTCGTCCGATTCGAAGACCGAGCTCTACATCATCATCACGCCTCATATCATCCGGCATGGCGACAACGATAAGCTGCGCGAAGTTCTCCAGCGCGAAGGTGAGCGTGCAACGCAAATGGAGCAATCACGCGAAAGACGGTGATTTATTTCGGTTTTCGAAATTTCACTTGAAGAATTTCAGCCCAATTCTTAGCGAATATAAGTAGCAAATCGAAATCCATGCGGATGGTTAATTCCCCGGTGGCCGATTTCTTTATCCACCTGGGGTTGACCGGGGGCTTTCGATTCGTATGGTTTTGAGATCGGGGAGCAAAACTAGGGGCGCTCAATCTCGCTGCCGGTGGGGGCCGGAGGTCGCGATGCTCTGTTGGTTCTGTCTTGCCGACAAAACAAAAACCAATGGAGAGGGTTACAATGAAATCTGTCACTCGTAAGGCTGCGCTTATTGCCGGCTTCGCAACGGCTGCCGCCGTCGCGGTTCCGGCGATCGCATCTCACGCCTGGAACAACTATCACTGGGAGCGCACCGGCGCCGAAGTCACGGTTCCCGTGATCGACAACACGACCGGGATATGGGCATCGAAAAATCACACCGGCATCGCGGTGGCGGACTGGAACCAGTCGGTCGTGATCCAGGCTCCGCTGATGCGCGGCAATGCCGATCCTTCTTGCCCTGCGGTGGGCGGACAGATCCACGTCTGCAACGGCGATTATGGCGCTACCGGCTGGCTGGGTATTGCGAGTATTTCGATTTCGCGGGGGCGCGAATCCCACATCACCGCGGGGATCACCAAGCTCAACGATCATTACTTCAACACGCCGCAATACAATAACGACACCTGGCGCCAGCTCGTCACGTGCCAGGAAATCGGCCATGATTACGGGCTTGGGCACCAGAACGAAGACTTCAGCACCGATCTGACGCAATCCTGCATGGAATATACCAGCGCTCCGGCAGGAAACGAGAAGCCGGACTTCCATGACTACGAAATGCTCGCCGATATCTACGCCCATAGTGATGGCGGCGGCGGCGGTGGCGGCGGGGGCAAGGGCAAGCCCAACAAGTTCGTAGCCGGAAACAGCCCCTCCGACTGGGGCCGGGCTGTTGCATTCGACGCCAAGGGACGGCCCAATGTCTACCAGCGGGTCCAGGGCAGCGAGATCATCGTCACTCACGTGACGTGGGCAATTGGGGAAGGTCCCAAGCATCACCATTGATTTGCGTCGCCAGGACGCCGGTGAGCAAACGAGAAGGGCCCGGTTCACCCCGGGCCCTTTTTCGTTGCAATTATCGGATCGCCCGATTATCAGGCGTCCATCCCGACATTGTCGATACAGGTTTGGATGCTGGCGCCGCGAGGGGCCGGTCCCGATCGGCTTTGTAAAATAGACTGAACGACACGGAACTTGATGACCGACATCGCACGACTGAAAGAATTGATCGAACCCGAAGCGAAAGCGCTGGGTTTTGATCTCGTGCGCGTTCAGATGATGCCTTCCGAAGCGGGCGATGGCGGCCAGGCGCTGCAGATCATGGCCGAGGATCCGGCGACCGGTCAGCTTGTGATCGAGCAATGCGCGCAGCTGTCTCGCCGGGTTTCCGACATGATCGACTCCCGCGAAGAGGCGGGCGAGATCCTGATCGAGGGCGCCTACCATCTTGAGGTCTCATCGCCGGGCATCGATCGTCCTCTCACGAGGGAGAAGGATTTCGTCGAATGGGCTGGCCACGAGACCCGGGTCGTGATGATCAAGGGCTGGTCAGGCGACGACAAGGGCCAGCGCGTGTTCAAGGGCGTGCTTGCCGGTCTCGAAGACGGCATGGTGATCGTTGAGGATACCAAGCGCGGCAAGGTTGCACTTCCGCGCGAACAGATACACACGGCCAAGCTCGTCCTGACAGACAAGCTGATTGCCGCGACCAGGCCGCTTGATACGAGCGGTGCCGAAGACATTGTTGAAGACAACGAAGAAGAAAAGGCAGACGACTGATGGCCAGTGCCATTTCCGCCAACAAGGCTGAATTGCTTGCGATTGCGAATGCGGTTGCTTCGGAAAAGATGATCGACAAGTCGATCGTCATCGAGGCGATGGAAGAGGCAATCCAGAAGAGCGCGCGCAACCGCTACGGCGCCGAAAACGATATTCGCGCCAAGCTCGACCCGCAGACCGGCGACCTCACGCTCTGGCGCGTTGTCGAGGTGGTCGAGGAGGTCGACGATTACTTCAAGCAGGTCGATCTCAAGCAGGCGCAGAAGCTCCAGGACGGCGCACAGATCGGTGACTTCATCGTCGACCCGCTGCCCCCGGTGGACCTGGGCCGGATCGATGCCCAGTCGGCCAAGCAGGTGATCTTCCAGAAGGTCCGCGATGCCGAGCGCGAGCGTCAATACGAAGAATTCAAGGATCGCGCGGGCGAAGTCATCACCGGTGTCATCAAGTCGGTCGAATTCGGCCACGTCATCGTCAATCTCGGCCGCGCGGAGGGCGTGATCCGCCGCGATCAGCAAATCCCGCGCGAAGCGGCTCGTGTGGGCGAACGTGTCCGCGCTCTGATCACCAAGGTCGAGCGCAACAATCGCGGCCCGCAGATCTTCCTTTCGCGTGCCCATCCCGACTTCATGCGCAAGCTGTTTGCGCAGGAAGTGCCCGAAATCTACGATGGCATCATCGAGATCAAGGCCGCGGTTCGCGACCCGGGCAGCCGCGCCAAGATCGGCGTGATCAGCCATGACAGTTCGATCGATCCCGTCGGTGCCTGTGTCGGCATGTAGGGCAGCCGCGTCCAGGCTGTCGTCCAGGAATTGCAGG
>JBFHIF010000009.1:0-12602 GCA_041596595.1 Erythrobacter sp.
ATCGGCTTGGAACCGCTCCCGTTGTTGTCGCATTGCCAGTTTCACACGCCCGCTTGGCGAATGGAGCGCACTGGCTAGGATGGGGTTCGGGTGCTGCCGCGCACGGCGCCGAGGTTGGCCGCAAGGGATGAGGGTCGGTTTTTAAGTATGGCATACGCAAAGGCAGGCACACCGGGCATTCAGCGCCGGCCGCGCTGGTGGCTGGTGCTGCTGATCGTGCTGCTCCACCTTGCGGCCCTCTATGGGCTGGCGCGGGCGCTGGCTCCCGACTTCACCACCTCGGTCGAACGCAGCGTGGTCTCGGCCTTCACGGTGACGGTGACCACACCCCCCGATCCCCCGCCGGAGGAAAACATCCCCGAGCCCGATGAAGGCGCGGCGGGCGCACCGGGCAAGGAAGCGGTGCCCGAACCGGTGACCGCTCCTACCTCGCCGATCCAAAGCAATCCGACCCCGCGCCCTCGCGCGTCCTCGACCGGGACCGCAGATCGATCGGGCGCACGCGATGCGGGCGAGGGGACGGGCGCGGCAGGCACCGGGGAAGGAACCGGGAGCGGCAATAGCGGTGGCGGGCAGGGCGGCGTCGCGATCACCAGGCCGGTGCACATCTCGGGCGCGATCGACAACGCCCGCGATTATCCCACACCGCCCGGAGGCCGTGCGGCGCGGCGGGGAAACGAAGTGATCGTCAAGGTCACCGTGGGCACCGACGGTCGAGCGCGAAACTGCTCGGTCTACCGCGCCAGTTCGGACCCAGAAGCCGATGCGATCACCTGCCAGCTGGTCGAACAGCGGCTCCGCTTCCGCCCGGCCACCGATGCCAATGGCGATCCGGTGCCCGCCCCCTTCTACTGGCGGCAGAGATGGTTCTGAGTCGCCCATTTCGCGGCTTGGCGGTGATTGCAACGAAGCTGTTTGCCATGCGCGCGCGGCTGGTATAGCCGCAATCGCGAAAAGGCCCGTGGCCCGACAAGGCGAGGCCAAACAAAGACAAAGAGGCTCCACTTTCGCGATGACGACGGCAATCCAACCGGTGATCCTTTGCGGCGGCAGCGGCACGCGGCTGTGGCCGGTCAGCCGGCGCGAGAAGCCCAAGCCGTTCCTCCCGCTGCTGGGCTCCGAAACGCTGTTCGAGCAGGCGCTCGCGCGGGTCGCGGACCGCGACCTGTTCACCGAGCCGATGGTGGTCGCCGGAGAGGCCCATGTCGACGCGATCGAGGCGCAGGCGGGCGGCAACGCCGCGCAGGTCGTGGTCGAACCGTGCGCGCGCAACACCGCGCCGGCAATCGCCCTCGCGGCGGCCCTGCTCGATTCGCAGACCGTGATGCTGGTTTGTCCCAGCGACCATCACATCGCCGATCGCGCGGCCTTCTGCGCCGCAGCGAGCGCCGCTGCCGAGCTGGCGCGCGATGACTGGCTGGTATCCTTCGGGATCGCTCCGACCCGCCCCGAGACCGGCTACGGCTATCTCGAACGCGGCGAGCCCTTGTCCTCGGGCTACCGGATCGCGCGTTTTGTCGAGAAGCCCGACCGCGAACGCGCCGAGCGCTATCTCGCGACCGGCGATTTCAGCTGGAATGGGGGCATATTCGCTTTTCGCGCGGGCCATTTGCTTTCCGAACTCGAGGCGCATAGACCGCAAATGGTTCGCGCGGTGCGTGCGGCGGTGGCCGAGGGCCGCGACGAGGGACAGCGGTTCCATCCGGCCGAAGCGCCCTTTGCCGCCATCACCGGCGAAAGCGTCGATTATGCGGTGATGGAAAACACCTCGCGCGCGGCGATGGTCCCTGCCGACATGGGTTGGTCGGACATCGGCAGCTGGGCCTCGCTCCACGACGCGCTCGCCGAAAAAGAGGGCGACGCTCAGGGCAATGCCAGCCGCGGCAAAGCCGATTTCGACGATTGCGAAGGCGTGCTCGCCTTCAGCGACGGGCCGCGCATTTCAGCGATCGGGCTCAAGGATGTCTGCATCGTGGTCTCGGGCGATGAAGTGCTGGTCACCACCCGCGATGGCGCGCAGCGCGTCGGCAAGCTGCCCGGAGTGTCCACCCAGTGACACGGCCTTTTCTGCTCGAGACCCGGCTGGTCGAGAAGGTCTGGGGCCGCGATACGCTGCCCGCACCCTTCGTCGCGCCCGAAGGCAAGCGGATCGGCGAGATCTGGTTCGAACCGCCCGCCGAGATGCCCGCGATCCTCGCGAAATACCTGTTCACCAGCGAAAAGCTTTCGGTCCAGGTCCATCCCGGGGCCAGCGACGCGCTGCCCGGAGAGGACGGCAAGGAGGAATGCTGGCTGGTGATCGATGCCGAGCCGGGCGCAAGCCTCGCGATCGGTTTCAAAGCCGCGCACAGTCGTGATGAGATCGAGGCCGCTGCGCTGAGCGACGAAATCGAGGCGCTCCTGACGTGGCACGAGGCGAAGCCGGGCGATATCTTCTACCTTCCCGCGGGCACCGTCCATGCGATCGGGCCGGGCCTGTCGCTGGTCGAGCTGCAGCAGAACAGCGATACCACGTTCCGGCTGTACGATTACGGGCGTCCGCGCGAGCTTCATCTCGAACGCGCGATGGCGGTGGCCGATTGCGGGCCCTATCCGGCCTCGCTCAAGAGCAACGTCGCCGAGCGCGGCGAGGCGTTGATCGAAGGGCCGTATTTCCGGCTCGACCGGGTCGAGGGCACGCCGGGCGAGCGGCTGTGTTCAGCCTATTCGGGGCCGTTGCTGGCGCTTCCGCTCGAAGGCGCGGTTATGTGTTCTGATGGGGGAGCGCGCGCCGAAGGTGGCCAGTGTCTTTATGCTTCCTCGCTCGATGCGCTCGATTTCGCTGAAGCAGGGGTGACCCTGCTCGCCCGCCCGACCTAGACCGGGGCCGTCACTCGAGCAATTTGGTGCCGTTGCGACGGACCGCGGCTTCGATCGTGCCGCGCAGGAAGCCGAGCATCGCAGGCAGATCGAGCTCGATCGCGACCTCGTCGTCGAAGATTTCGACCCCGCCCGCGACCCGCTGACCCATCGCGGTGACGGTGAGGTCCATCCGGTCTTCCTCGGGCCAGTTCGTCTCGACCGTGGCGGTGCCTGCAGGAAAGAACCCGGCAATTTCGTGCGCGCGCTCGCGCAATCTGCGCCGGACCTCGGCCTTGCCGTGCGAATGCGGAAGATTGACTTTCATGCCTGCCCCGTCAGCCTTTTTTGCCGCCGGGACCCGACGCGGTCAGGTCCTCGAGCAGTTCGTCGCCGCCATAGCGATATTCAAGATAGCGATCCTTGATCGCGAGATCGTCGAGCGCGCCCTCGGCCAGTCGATGGGTCACCCGTTCGACCTCTCCCGACAGCTTGCTGAGACTGTCGGCGAGGCGCTGATCGGCGGTCTTGCCCGCATGCGCCTTGGCGCGAAGGTTCTCGGGCACCTTGCGATAATTCTCGATCGTCTCGGGAATATATTCGCCGACCAGTTCGCGCACTTCGCGCGCGGCCGGGTGGTTGGCATCGACAGTTTCGAGTTGGAGCCCGAGCGCGTCGAGCTGGACCCCGAGCTGGTCGACGATCTTGATCGCGGGCGGCGGGAGGGCGGGCCGCTGCGCCTCGAGCCACAATTCGGTGCGCGCGACCATCTGCCGCGGATTGCCCTTGGCGAGTTCTGCGCGGCGCGGAACCTTCACCTTGGGGAATTGCGAGAACACGATCCCTGCGCCGATCACCGCGAAAAAGGCGGCGACGACCCCCCAGAACCCGATCCCGCCGAGCACCGCGCCGGCGATCGAGACTGCGACGAAGATCGCAAGCACTGCCGCGCCGAAATACCCTGCGCGCTTGACGAGGTTCTTCATCTTGGCATTGGCCGAACCCTTGCCGATCGAACCCGCCATGCGGTGCCGCCCGCCGGTGCGGTTATCGCGCAGCAGCGCGCGCCCTTCGGAAATGACGCGCTCGGTATCCTGGCTGAGATTGCTCATCAGCTATCGAGCGCCAGCATCGAGGGCTGTGACGCGACCTTGGCCTGTGCCTGCGACTGGCCTTCGGCGCGCGCGATATAGCCTTTCGACTTCTCGACCTCTTCGGTCAGGACGTTGACCGTCTGCTTCATCGAATCGAGCGCGCGGACTTTGAAATCGTCGACCTCGTCCATCGTGTCGTAGATATTCTGGAAAGCGCGCTGGAGCGTTTCGAGAGGGATGGTCGAGGATGCCGCCTGTTCGTGGATCTGCGCGGTCTGTTCGCGCAGCAGCGTGCTGGTCGAATCGATGATGTCGCTGGTGGTCTGGTTGAGCGAGGTGATCTGCTGGAGCACCAGCTTCTGGTTGGTCATCGCCTGCGCCACGGTTACCGCGGTGCGTAGCGCGCCGACCGTGGTGGTGCTGGCGCGGTCGACGCCCTTGACCAGTTCGATGTTGTTCTTCTTGACCAGGTCGAGCGCGAGATAGCCCTGAACGCTGACCGCCATCTGGGTCAGCAGGTCCTGGGTGCGCTGGCGAACATAGAACAGCGCGCTTTCGCGCAGCGCCTTGGCCTTTTCGGGGTCGATCGAATCGAGTTCGTTGGCCTTGGCCTCGAGCTTGGCATCGAGCGACTTGGCGATGTGGATCATCTGTTCGAGTTCGCCCATCGCGTCCCACAGCTTCTGCCGCTCGGTATCGATCGCGGCATTGTCGAGGTGGAGTTCCTTCTTGCCGCTATCGAGCCGTTCGAGGATCGCCTGGATGTGGCCTTGCGCCGAGGTATAGCTGTCGAAATAGTTCTTGAGCTTGTTGCCGAAGGGGATGATCCCGAACAGCTTGCGCGGGGACAGCAGCTTGCCCTTGCGACCCGGATCGAGGTCCTCGACCGTGCGGCGCAGTTCGGCCAGATCGCTGCCGACGCTGCTATCGGCATCCATCGCGCGCACCGGGCGATCGAGAAAGCGGTTGGAATGCGCCGCGGCCGCGCGAATCTGTTCCTGGCCCATCCGCGTGATCTGGTCGACCTTCTCGCCGAAAGCGGGGGACTTGGCGTCCTGCGCCACGAGGTCCTCGACAAAGGCGTCGACCTTGCTCTCGAGCTTCGATTTCTGCTCTTCGGTCACCGGAACCAGCCCGGCGGCCTTTTCGGGGGCGATCGTGGGCACCGGATCGGGCGGGGTCAGTTCGAAATCGGTCGCGGTCTTGGTCGCGGTAGCGATCTTGGTTTCCGGCTGGGTCTCGGTGCTCATGCTGGTCATCTGCTCCCTGGCGTGCTCCCGTCGCGGGGCCGTCCTTCCTGACTGTATTAGTGATCTAAAACACGGCTTTCAAGATTAGTCGCTTTCGCTCGCCTGTCGATCGTCAACGCCCGGCGTTTGGCGCTTTCCTCGCTCTGGCAAACTGCTAAACGCTGCTGGGTTCCGGCGTGGGGAAGGACATGACACGGTGAGCGAGGGCGAGGCGACTGTCGAACCGCTGAAAAGCGAGGAGGCCCAGGCCGTGACGCCGACCCGCAAGAGCGGTTCGAGCTTTGGCACGGTCAAGTTCAGCCTGCTGCGCTGGTGGCGCCGCGATGTGGTGGGCACGGTCGACCAGCAGGCGGTGATCCAGTCGCGCCGCGAAGACTGCCTGCTGTCCGAACGCTATCTGTTCATGACCGCGATGAGCGCAGGGATCGCGGTGCTCGGCCTGCTGCTGTCCTCGCCCGCGGTGGTGATCGGCGCGATGCTTCTCTCGCCGCTGATGGGGCCGATCATGGGGCTCGGCTTCGCGCTCGCGATCGGCGACTACCTGTGGCTCAAGCAATCGGCGCGCAGCCTCGCCTGGGGCACCGCGCTCGCGATCGGGCTGACCGCGCTGCTGGTGTTCTTCTCGCCGATCCGGACTATCACGCCCGAGATCGCGGCGCGCACCCAGCCAAATTTGTTCGACCTGTTCGTCGCGTTGTTCTCGGCGCTCGCGGGCGCCTATGCGATGATCCGCGGGCGCGAGGGCACGATCGTCGGCGTCGCCATCGCCACCGCCTTGATGCCGCCGCTCGCGACTGTCGGTTTTGGCCTCGCAACCCGGACCTGGACGGTGTTTTCGGGTGCGCTGCTGCTTTACGTCACCAACCTCATCACCATCGCGCTGACCGCGTGGGCGATGGCGCGGCTCTATGGCTTCAAGACCACGCTTTCCTCGCGCAATACGCTGTTCCAGAATCTCGCGGTCGCCGCGGTCTTCGTCGCTCTGGCGATTCCGCTCGCCTTCTCGCTCCAGCAGATTGCGTGGCAGACCAATGCGCAGCGGATCGTGAATGCCGAGATCGAGGAGAAATTCGATTCGCGCGCGCGGCTCGACAATGTCGATATCGATTTCGGGGTCGAGCCGATCAATATTGCCGCGACCATGCTGACCCCTATCCTGCGTCCCGACGCCGAGACCGAGATCGAGCGCGCGCTCGCGCGGCGTCTGGGCGAGCCGGTCGAGCTGACTCTGGTGCAGTTCCAGGTCGGGACCAGCGCCAGCGCCGCCGAACAGGCGCAGCTATCGGCGGCGCGGGTGAGCGAGGAAGACGCCGCACTTGCACGGGCCGAGGCGCTCGGACAAAGGCTCGCGCTGATCGCGGGCGTGCCCGAGACCGAAGTCGTGGTCGACCGCGCCCGTCGCCGTGCGGTGGTGCGCGCCCAGCGGCTCGAGGGCGCGACGCTTTCGGCCTATCGCACGCTCGAGACGCGGATCGCCGCGACCGAACCCGAATGGACGGTCCAGCTGCTTCCGCCGCCTGCCGCGCTTCCCGCCACGATCGAATTCGTCGACCGCGAGAATGAAGAGCGCGCGCCGAGCGAGGCGGGCACCCGCGCACTCGCGGTCATCGCCTGGGGCGCGCGGCGGCTCGGCCTCCCGGTGATCCTGACAGGCAATGCGAGCGATGCGCAAGCGGCCGCGACAACGCTTCGCGAAGCCGGGGTCGAGGTGACTGTCAATACAGGCAGGGGCCCGGTCCGCCCCGAATGGGGCGATCCGGAGGGCTAGTGATCGGGCAACGAGCCGTCGAGCCGACCCAACAGGGACTGGATAAGGGCTAGGCCGCGATATCGAGCGGGACGATCTCGCCCGCGAGGTAGAGCTTCTTGGCCTTGGCACGGCTCAATTTGCCCGAACTGGTGCGCGGCAGGGTGCGCGGCGGAACCAGTTCGACCACGCAGCTCATGCCCGTCACCGAGCGCACCTTGTCGGCGATCTGTTCGCGCAGCCTCACCCGCTCGACCGGGTCGGAGACGCGGCAATGGACCAGCACTGCCGGCGCTTCCTCGCCGTTTTCGGTCTCGAGCGAGAAGGCGGCGATGTCGCCGTGGTTGAAGCCGGGCAATTGCTCGACCGCCCATTCGATATCCTGCGGCCAGTGGTTCTTGCCGTTGATGATGATCATGTCCTTGGCGCGGCCGACAATGAACAGATAGCCGTTGGCGAGATAACCCATGTCGCCGGTATCGAGCCAGTCATCGACGAGGCAGTCATTGGTCGCCTCTTCGTTGCGGAAATAGGAATGCATCACGCTCGGCCCGGCGCACCAGACCTTGCCGATCTGGTGGTCGCCCTTGGCGTGGCCGTCCTCGCCGCGGATCTCGACCTTCATGTCGGGCAGCGGCTTGCCGCAATTGACGATCGCGCGGTAGCGGGCGGGGCGCGAAATGTCGCGCGGGGTGCCCGATAGCCGCTCTTCCTCGACCAGTTCGACCCTGATCCCCTCGCCCGGCGGCATCACCGTGACCGCGAGCACCGCTTCGGCAAGGCCGTAGGACGGGGTGAAGGCCGAGGCCTTGAAGCCTGCATCGGCGAAGGCGTTGACGAAACTCTGCATCACGTCGGGGCGGATCATGTCCGCGCCGTTGCCCGCAATGCGCCAGCGCGAAAGGTCGAACCGCTCGCCCACATGGCTCTGGCTCGAAATCCGGCGCGCGCAGATATCGTAACCGAAGGTCGGCGAATAGGAGAGCGTGTTGCCCGGATTGCGGCTGATCATGTCGAGCCAGGCGAGCGGCCGCCGCGCAAAGGCATCGGGCTTGAGATAATCGGCGCTGACCTGGTTGGCGATCAGCGAGAGGAAGCAGCCGACCAGCCCCATGTCGTGATACCACGGCAACCAGCTGACGCAGCGATCGTTCTCGCCGAGGTTCATCGTGGTGGCGTGACCGTAGAGGTTGTGGAGCAGCGCTGCGTGAGTGACCGCCACCCCGGTGGGGAAGCGGGTCGAACCCGACGAATATTGCAGATAGCAGATATCTTCGGGGCTGGCCTTGGGCAGCTCACATTCGGGCGCTTCGCGCTTGGCGAAGTCTTCCCAGCTTTCGCTCGCGCAACCCTGACGCGCGGCGGCGGCCGAAGCCATTTCGGCGATTTCGGGCGGATAGAGCAGCAGCGCGGGATCGGAGCTCTGCAGCTGCACCGCGAGCTGATCGATGTAATTGTCCTTGCCCCCGAATGTGGTCGGCAGCGGCAGCGGAACCGGCCACGCGCCGACATAGACGCAGGCACAGAACAAAGCGGCGAAATCGGGCCCGGTCTCCGCGATCAGGGCGACGCGGTCCTCGCGGCCGAGCCCGGCAGCGATCAGCCGCCGCGCGGCGACCAGCGCATCCTCGCGCATCTCGCGAAACGGATAGACCCGTTCAAGCTGCCCGCGCATGTCGTGGAAGTTGAGGCCCTTTTCGCTTCGGGCGGCGTAATCGATCGCGTCGTTGAAAGTCGCGAACTCGGCGCGCTTTCGCGGCAAGTCGCAATCGTTCGGCGTCGGCGTCAATGCGGCGTCGGTCATTCTGTCAGAGAAACCCGTAAGTTGCAGCGCATCATGGTGCGCCCTATCATGCTCCCCAAGCCGCCCCAATGAACGGCATCGGGAACGGTCCAATTGTCCCATTTGATAAGGACTGTGGCACGAATATGGCGAAAGGTGGGCGTTGACTAGCTTTTCGCGACGAGCCGGGGGCGGAAAAAGTCGGGAATCGCAGGCCGAAAGCCGCGATTTCGGCCAATCCCGGCGCTCCAAACGCAAGTCCCCGCTCGATCAGACCGCCTTGCGCGATCTCGCTCTTTCCTATGCCGCGCGCTACGCCACCACAGGGGCAAAGCTCGAATCCTACCTCTCGCGCAAGATCCGCGAGCGGGGGGTGGCCGAGGACAAAGACGGGCGGACGATCGAACTCGACATCGCCGGGCTGGTCGCGCGGCTGGTCGAACTCGGCTATGTCGACGACGAGGCCTATGCCCGCTCGAAAGCGCGCGATCTGACGGCGCGCGGTTATGGCGCAAGGCGGATCGACCAGGCGCTGTATGTCGCGGGCGTGGACCAGCCGATCCGCGAAGACCATGCACCCAGCGAAGCCGAAGCCCGCGCCGCTGCGGCGCTGCTGGCGAGCAAGCGGTGGTTCGGGCCATTCGGGGGATCGCGCGATGAGCCGAACCCAAGCGACAATGCCGTGGAATATCACAAAAAACGCGAAAAACAGGTTGCTGCCATGTTGCGGGCAGGCCACCAGTTCGACCATGTCCGGTTCATCATGGATGCATCGTCGGTTGCGATGGTCGAGGAATGGATCGAAGAAGCGCGTGGAGGAGATTTTGATGAAAACCGGTAGGTTCACTTCGCGCTGGCGGCTCTTGCTTGCGGTCCCGGTCGGGCTGATCTCGGGTGCCTGCTCGCCGGTCGATGCCGGCGCCGAAACGCGTGCGGTCCCGGCTTCGGTCGAGACGAGCGAGCCGCAGCGTCACCCGGTCTCGGGGCTGGAGATCATCGATGTCACCGTCGATACCGGCGAAAGAAAGCTGGTCTTCAAAACCGAACTTGCCGCCAGCATCGAGGCGCAGACCAAGGGGCTGATGTTCCGCAACGCGCTCGGCGATGACGAGGCGATGCTGTTTCCCTCGCCGGTTCCGCAGCCGCGCAGCTTCTGGATGCGCAACACCCCGATCTCGCTCGACATCATCTTTGTCGGAACCGACGGGCGGATCACCAATATCGCCGAACGCACCGAACCCTATTCGCTCGAATCGCTGCCTTCCAAAGGGCTCGCTTCGGCGGTGCTCGAAATTCGCGGTGGCTTGTCCGAGGAACTCGGCATCGAGCCGGGTGATGCGGTCGAATACCAGCTGCCCGAATAGCGGCGCGCGCGGGCGCGTGCGCGCTTGAAGCGCGGGTCAAAACGCTCTAACCGCTCGCCCCATGGGAATCTTCGGAAAAATCTTCACCTGGTGGGACGGCGCAACGCTCGGCACGCTCTGGTGGGCGCTGCGGGTCGGCGGCGAGCATGTCGGCACCGATGCCGCGGGCAACAAGTATTACCGCAAGAAGGTGAAGGACGGCGGCAAGCCGACCGGCTCCTACACCGCGGGTGAAAAACGCTGGGTGATCTATAACGGCCCCAACGATGCCAGCCGGGTTCCGTCCGAATGGCACGGATGGCTCCACGGCGCGTTCGACGACATTCCCGAAAGCCACCTGCCGCCGCCCAAGGTCTGGGAAACCGAATACACCCCCAACGCCACCGGCACGCCTCTCGCCTATCGCCCGCAAGGCGCGCTCGAGCGCGGCGGTCGCCGTGCACCGGCAGATGGCGATTACGAGGCCTGGTCGCCCGAGGGCTGAGCACGATGGCGATCCGCCCGTCCCCCGGCCTAGCCGCGCTGTTCTCCCTCGCCGCCCTTAGCGGGTGCGGCAGCGATACCGACGATGCGCCCGCAGCCCGGGTCGCGATGGGTGAACCGAGGGCTGCCGGAGAGGACGGCGCGGAAACGGGCGAAAGCGCTGCTGCGCCCGCTGCCGCAAGCGAGGCCGAAGCGATCGAGGGCGCAACCCCGATGGAGGAGCGGGTCGCGACGATCGGCATCCTCAACAAACGCAACAACATTTCCGAAGATATCGAGCTACGTCCGGGCGAGAGCCGCGAGATCGGCCCGGTCATCGTCACTCTCGCCGCGTGCGAGCGCACCCCGCCGTGGGAAATGCCGCGCCAGACCGGGGGCTTTGTCCAGGTCGACGTGCGCGAACGCGGGCAGAGCAGTCACAGCCGCGTGTTCTCGGGCTGGCTGTTCGTCGAATCGCCCTCGATCAACGTGGTCGAGCACCCGATCTACGATGTCTGGATCAAGGATTGCGAGATGAGCTTCCCCGGCGACGAGTGATCGGTCGCGGCTGCGGCTGCGATCAGTTCGGCGTAGGTGTCGCTCAGGCCTGCCTTCGGGTGGCCGCGTGCAAGCGACAGGCGTCGCATATAGTCCCGCTGGCTGATCTCGACCGCGCCCATCGAGGCGAGGTGTTCGGTCATGAACTGGCAGTCTAGCAGGGCGTATCCGGCGCGCTTCATCATCGCCACGAGCCAGCATAGCGCAACCTTGCTGGCATTGTCGCGGCGCGAAAACATGCTCTCGCCGCAGAACACGCGGTCGAACGCCACCCCGTAGAGCCCACCGACGAGCCGGGTGGCGCCTTCGTCCGCGGTCTCCCAGCACTCGAGCGAATGAGCATGGCCCGCGCTGTGGAGCTCCTCGTAGCTTGCGATGATCCGCTCGCTGATCCAGCTTTCGGGAAAACCCGGGCGCGGCGCGGCGCAGGCGCGGATGACCTCGCCGAATGCCCGGTCGATGGTGACCGCGTAGCGATCGGCGCGAAGCACCTTGCCGAGGCTACGCGAGACGTGAAGCCGATCGAGCGGGATTACCGCGCGTTCGCGCGGCTCGACCCAGAACACTTCGGGGTCGTCGCGCGATTCGGACATCGGGAAGATCCCGCTGCGATAGGCGAGCAGGAGCGTTTCGACCGGAATCGTTTCTGGGGTAGGCGATGGCATGTCGATTTGCGCGATAGCAGCGCCGCGATGAACGCAGATAGTATGCCTGCGACAGTGTGGCCTCGATGAAGGGGGCGCGGGTAATGCGCAGCCTTGCGATCGGTAGTTGCCTATCGCGATAGCCGACGCTAAAGCGCGGCTTCTCCTGCAGGGGTGTAGCTCAGTTGGTAGAGCATCGGTCTCCAAAACCGAGGGCCACGGGTTCGAATCCTGTCACCCCTGCCATTCCTTTCAATTTAACCAGCGTTTTCAACTCGCCGACCCGGTGAGACGGCTCGTCGTGCGCGGCGCGGGAACCATCGCATTTGCGGAGGGTTTCAGGGAAGTTGATTGAGCCAGTTTCAAGGAGTTCATCCGCCATGACGACTGCACCTGTTTTCAAGTCGCGGCCCGACAACTGGACGGCGCCGCGCCCGTTTTCCGACGCTTCGATCCGCATGATGAAATACGGCAAGATCCGTCCGATGGAAGAACCCGGCTTTTTCGAACGCTGGTTCGGTTCGCGCTGATCTGAAGCCTGGCGGGTCGCATCCGCCAAACAGATAATCGCGCCTGGAAGCGCGAAAAAAGGGGCCGGTTCCGCGTAACGCTGCGGAACCGGCCCCTCCTTTATTCAAGCAGGCTGAAAGCGGTCAGCCTCAATATTCCTCGGGCTCTTCCGGGGTTGCGGCGTGGAAATCCTTGCCCGCAGTCCGATCACCGCGCGAAAGCGCGAAGACCACGCCCGAAAGCATCACCAGCGCGATCAGGTTGGGAAGCACCATCAGCGCGTTGGCAATGTCGCCCATCCGCCAGATCAGGTCGGATTCGCGCCCTGCACCGATGAAGATCGCCACGCACC
>JBFHIF010000010.1:0-12524 GCA_041596595.1 Erythrobacter sp.
CACCCGACCGGGATCTACGGCGCGGGTGTGCTCATCACCGAAGGCGCGCGCGGCGAGGGCGGCTACCTCACCAATTCCGAGGGCGAGCGGTTCATGGAACGCTATGCCCCCAGTGCGAAGGACCTCGCCAGCCGCGACGTCGTGAGCCGTTCGATGGCGCTCGAAATGCGCGAAGGGCGCGGTGTGGGCCCCGATGGCGACCACATCCACCTGCACCTCGATCATATCGATCCCAAGGTTCTGGCCGAACGGCTTCCGGGGATTACCGAGAGCGGCAAGATCTTTGCCGGCGTCGACCTGACTCGCGAAGCGCTGCCGGTCACGCCGACGGTGCAGTACAACATGGGCGGCATCCCGTGTAACTATCACGGGCAGGTGGTCACGATCGGCCCCGACGGCGATCCCGATCACGTGGTTCCCGGCCTTTATGCCGTGGGCGAAGCGGCCTGCGTCTCGGTCCACGGGGCCAACCGCCTCGGCTCGAATTCGCTGATCGACCTCGTCGTGTTCGGCCGCGCAACCGGCCTGCACCTCAAGGACAATCTCAAGCCAGGGGCGAGCCAGCCCCAGCTCGCCGCCGACAGCGCCGATTTCGCGCTGGCCCGGGTCGATCACTTCCGCAACGCCAGCGGCGGCTCACCGACAGCGGCGATCCGCGCCGACATGCAGAAGGCGATGCAGAAGCACGCCGCCGTGTTCCGCGACACCGCGCTGATGGACGAAGGCGTCTCCAAGCTGGCCGAACAGAACCGGCGGATGGAGGACATTCACGTCACCGACCGCTCGCTGATCTGGAACAGCGACCTGATCGAGACGCTCGAACTCGACAATTTGATGGCGCAGGCGAACGTGACGATGGCCTCGGCGGCGAACCGCAAGGAAAGCCGCGGCGCGCACGCGCACGAAGACTTCCCCGATCGAAACGATGCCGAGTGGATGAAGCACACGGTCGCATGGTTCGATGGCTGGGGCGGCGGTGCGGGTGGTTCCGGGGGCGGCGAAATCCGCATCGATTACCGCCCGGTCCACGAATACACGCTCACCGACGACGCGAAATATATCGAGCCCAAGGCCCGCGTATATTGATTTTCAGGGCAGTGCAGGGCGGGTTGGATCCCGCCCGCTGACCGGGCGTTGGTCGTCAGGCGGCCCGATCGGGGGTGAGCAGGGGGAAGATGCTGATCTCCTCGTTCGCCTTGGCCTCGGTGACTTTGCAGCCAAACAGACCGCGAGCTAGGACAGTCTTCGCCTCGGGGCGTTCACGCGACCGCTCGGGCGTATCGAGTTGGCGAGTCATCTCAAGCTCCATGAGCATGCTTAATGAGTCGTATACGCGCGGCTTTGTGAATCCGATTGTAGGATTACGCCAGCCTGCAAAAATGTCGCGAGGATACAAGGATCTGATTGCGAACCGGCAGTTGCGGGTCACTCCGCGCGCCGAGCGCGGATGATCCTGACCGGTTCGGCGATCATCTGGCCTTTCATCCAGCCTTCGCCCTTGTCGGGATCGATTGTCGCGCCGTGGATCTTCGCGACCACGTCCATGCCCCGTGTGACATATCCGAACACCGCATAGCCGTGGCGGAATACCGGATCCTGCGCATCGGGATTGGCGTCGAGCCCGGTCTGGTCCTGGAGCATGATCGAGAAATCGCCATTGGCGGTGCCCGGTTCGCCCATCGCCATGGACAGCGCGCCGCTGGTGTGGCTGAGCCCGGTCTCGGTCGTGGGTTCGTGGCGGATACCCGGAAGCACGCGCTTGGGGTCCCACTGGGTCCCGCCCTGGATCAGCCCGTTGGGGCGCGGCTCGCGGTCAAGCCGCATCGCCCGGTAGAACACCGTCCCATCGAGCCGCCCCTCGTCGACATAGCGCAGGAAATTGCCCGCGGTGATCGGCGCGCGTTCGGTCTCCAGCGCGATGACGATCTCACCCCGCTCGGTTTCGAGCACCACGCTGGTCGTCTCATAGGTCGCGCTGTCGATCGCGGTCGAAGGCGGGGGAGGGAGGTCGGTATCCTTGCGCGCGGAAAGCAGTTCGAATTTCATCACCAGCGTGCGCTGCGACCGCGAAAAATTGTTGTCGCTGGCGATGTAGAGATAGGTCCGTCCCGCTTCCTCGCGAATGGCTAGCGCTTCGAAATTGTCGAGTGTGACCGGAGGCAGAAAAGCGGCGAGGGTGGAGGCGCTGTTGTCGGGCGCAAGCGCAACGATCGCGGCAGCATTGCCCGCATCGGGCGAATAGCTGCGGAACAGCACGTAGCAGGTGCCCGCGCTGTTGCAGGCCGCGTCGGTCGGCACCGCGCCGCGTCCCGCCCACTCCTGCGGCGGCGAAAGGTCGAAGCTGACGAGGCCGCCCCCGCGTTCGCGCATGCAATTGGGGGTGGCTGTGCCCGCCCATTCACCGCAGGCAAGCAGGCCATCGGGCGACAGCGCGAGCGCCTCGATGCCCTTGTTCTCATCCGCACCGAAGGCGAGGTCGGCGATCGCGAGAGCGGGATCGCTCGCGCGGCCGCCGATCTGGTCGTAGCGCCAGATGCGGTGCTCGCGCTCGAAGCTGACCAGCCAGCCGCCTTCACGACCGCGCGTGAGCGCCTCGGCATCGGCTTCGCTCTTGCGCCGCAATTTTCGGCCCTTGAGGTCGTGGAGCGCGCCGTCCTCGATCGCCACGATATCGGTCAGACGCCCGCCGGGCTCGTCGGGGGTCATCGCGAACCAGCGCCCATCATCGGCCAGAGCGAGAAGCCGTCCATCGTCCCAGGCCAGAGCCGAGATACCGCCGATGCCGGCTTCCCCCGGCAAGACCTCGACCGCGCCGCGGAAGGCCAACCCGCCGACCTGGTCGCGCTGGGGATCGGACCGATCGAGCGCGACCGGGCGCGTTTCGGGCATCAGCGTTTCGCTCGCGACCGGCGCTGCGAGGGCAGTGAAGAGAAGGGCGAGCAGAGCGAGGAAGGCGCGCAAATGGGTCATTCGTCCGGTCATATCGACCGCTCGCAGAAGAACAAGACCGAGGTCTCCCGATTCATCCGGGCTTCAGGTTTACAGACGTAGTCGTAATGACTACAGGTGTAACCAAGCAGCTGGGGAGGCCCGCTTGAGCAAGTCCGATCCAATCACGCCAGAGCGCATAAGCGAAGCCGAACTCGCAGTACTCGAAGTGCTGTGGGAACACCCCGGCGCGAGTGCCTCCGAGGTGTGCAAGCGCGTTTGCGAACAGCGTGACTGGACGCTTGCGACGGTCAAGACGCTGCTTTCGCGGCTGGTCCAGAAACAGGCGATCGCGGCGCAGCCCGACGGACGCCGCTATCTCTATTCCCCTGTGATCGAGCGCGCCGATTATGTCGGCGGCGAATCGCGCCGCCTGCTCGATCGCCTGTTCGGCGGGCGGGCCGCATCGCTGGTCGCGCACCTCGCCGAATCCGAGGCGCTGACAAAGGACGACCTCGCCGAAATCGAAAAGCTGGTAAAGGAGCTCAAGCAATGATCCTCCCTGCATGGCAGCAATTCGCTCTTGAGACCCTTGGCTGGACGGCGCTGCTGATCGCGCTGGTGCTGTTGGCCCGGCGCCCGGTGGCGCGCCTGTTCGGTCCGCAGATCGCCTATGGCCTGTGGCTCCTGCCGATGGCGCGGCTGTTTCTTCCCCCGCTGACGCTCCCTTCCTGGATGGCCCCATCGCCACGTGCGAGCGAGGCCGTGGCACCCGAGTTGACCCAGACCCGCCTTGCTACGATTGATGCTGAAGCTTCGATCACTGCGCTCGCGCCCGCCGCGCAAGGAACCGTATCGACCGGGGCGACAATCCAGGACCTTGCGATCAGCGCGCTTGTCGCAGGACCGATCGTCGAGATCGCGCTGGTCGTGTGGCTGATCGGCGCCGCGGTGTTTCTCTACCGCCGCTTCGCCGCCTATTTCGAGCTTCGCGAGACCCTGCTTTCGGATTCGCGCGAAGTCGGTCGTTCGGGCCGGATCCGGCTGGTCGAAACCACCGGGACAAAGGCTCCGCTCGCTTTCGGCGTGATCGATCCGGTGATCGCACTCCCGCCCGGCTTCATGGCGCAGCCCGACCGGCGCGCGCGCGACCTCGCGCTGGCGCACGAACTCGCGCATCACCGCGCGCACGATCTGGCCGTGAATGTCGCGGTCCAGCCGCTGTTCGCGATGCACTGGTGGAACCTCTTGGGCCGCTATGGCTGGCTCGCTTTGCGGCGCGACCAGGAAGCGGCCTGCGATGCCCGCGTTCTTGCCCGCGAACCCGCCGAAGCGCGCGTCGCCTATGCGCACCTCATCGCCAATACCGCCACCGCCCCGCGCGCCGCTCTCGCCGCGCCGATGGCCTGCCCGGTGCTCGGCGACAAATCGATTATCCAACGCCTGAGGAACCTGAACATGACCGACACCCCTGCGAACCGCCGCCTTGCCGGTCGCCTCATGGTGGGTGCTGCGCTGCTGGCGCTGCCGCTCACTGCGACGATCACCTATGCGGCCGGAAATCCTGCCGAGGCGCCCGAGGCGAAAGCCACTTCCGTCGCGGCTGCACCCGCGATCGCTCCGCTCGCTCTCCAAGCTGCGACGCAGAGCGATGCCGAACGGACAATCGTGAAAGAGATCGAGACCGAGATCGAAGAGGATGTCACCGCCGACGCGGATGGCGAAAATACCGTCGTGATTCGCAAGGTGATCAAGGACGAGGACGGCAAGGAACGCGTCGAGGTCCGCAAGCGCAAGTTCGTCCATCCCGACGGCCACACGATGAGCAAGGAAGAAATGGAAGCGCACATGGAGAAGATGCGCGCCGAAATGGCCGACATGAAACACGACATGAAGGACATCGACAAGAAGGTCGCCCACGCGATGAAGCTGGCCTTCGATCACGGCGAGCATGGCCGCACGGTGGTCAAGTCCGAGTGCCGCGGCGGCCCCGATGATATCGCCAAGGTCGAAACCGACGAGGATGGCGCGCGCACCGTCTATATGTGCCAGGCGCGGGTCATGGCAAAGGCGCTCGAGGGATTGAAACAGGCGCGCAAGGCGATCGCCGACAATCCCGAGATCAAGGCCCAAATGCGCGCCGAGATCCTCAAGGAACTCGACAGCGAGATCGCCGATTGGAACAAGAACAAGTCGGACAGTTGACCGCCTGACAGGTTTTCAGCGAGGAGGGCCGGGGCGCACGCGCTTCCCGGCCCTTTGCTATTTCGTCTTCGGAGGCTTGCCCTCAGCGGATGGGGCGTCCTCGAACATTTCGCGCTCCCTGGGGCGAGCTGGATATTTGCATCCCCGAGCCTCGCCCAGGCCCTTGAGATAGCCGCGCCGGACCATGCCTGCGGTGGCAGCCGCGCGCCACTTGCGCTCGCCACCCGCCGCGCCGCTCACTTCGCGCACGATCCCGCGAAACGGGATCAGCGACCCGACCAGACCCTGCGCGATCTTGCCCTCGCTCAGCCGGTCGGTCTTCTCCGACCCGGCAATGTCGTAATCGTTGCCCAGAACCGTGTCGATTTCGGCGATCGCGACGACGATTGCGTCGCATTTCTTCAACCCTTCGGAGGAATAGGGGTCGGCGACCGCACGGGTGAGCACCTCGGGGATCTCGCGCTTGTCGATGTTGAGATCCGAAAGCGGCGTGCGCGCCACGTCCTCCGCATTGGGCTCGGGATCGACCACTTGGGCCAATGCGGGCGGCGCGATTGTCAGCAAGGCCGCGCCTGTCAGCGCAAGGGCGCTTCTAGCGCATATCGAAATAGGCATCGCAAGCCGTGTCATCGCCGCTCTCCAATCCGCGCCGCAGCGCCTGCATCCGCTGCTGGCTGGTTCCGTGGGTGAAATTTTCCGGGTTGATCCTCTGTCCCGCGCGGTTTTGCAGCGTGTCATCGCCGATCGCGCTGGCTGCCCGCATGCCTTCCTCGAGGTCGCCCGGTTCGATCCGGTCGCGGTTCTTGCCCGCCCAGACCCCGGCATAGCAATCGGCCTGCAATTCCATCCGCACCTGAAGGTCGTTGGACTGCGACGGGCTGCGCTGCTGGAGGCTGCGGACCTGTGAGGCCAGGCCGGTGAGGTTCTGGATATGGTGGCCGTATTCGTGCGCGATGACGTAAAGCCGCGCGAAATCGCCCCCGGTTCCGCTCATCTGCGCCAGCTGATCGTAGAAATTGGTGTCGATATAGATGCCCATGTCGGCCGGGCAGTAGAACGGTCCAGCCGCCGAGGAGGCGCTGCCGCAGCCGCGGGTCGAAACCTGGCCCGAGGGATACAGCACCAGTTCGGGCTGCTCGAACCCGATACCCGCCTGTGCGAATGCCGGAGCCCAGGTTTCGTTGAGGCTCTGCAGCGCGTTGCACGCTTCGGTGGCGTAGGCATTGGCGCCGCACAATTCCTCCTCGCTGACGGTGCTCTGCTGCGAATCCGGCGCCATCTGCTGGCCGCCTTCGATCATGCCGATCGTCTGCATCGGATCGACCCCGAAGATCAGCGCGGCGATGACCGCGATCACGAGCGTTCCGCAGCCCACGCCGCCCGCGCGGCCCATGCCGCCGCCGCCGCCGCGAACCTTGATCCTCGATGTGTCGAACCGGTTGAGACGCACGGCACTAACCCCCTTGTGTTCAAGGCGCGAACCCGGTGGCGGTCGCGCGATAGGTCTGGACAGCTTCCGTCCGAGCGGCAAAAGCGTCGGCTGGCTCTTCAACCAACGGATGCATACCATGTTCCTAGAAGGAAAACGCGCTCTCGTCACCGGATCGACTTCGGGAATCGGCCTCGCCATAGCGCGGGCTCTGCGCGCCGAGGGGGCAGAGGTGATCCTGAACGGATTTGGCGATCGCGACGAGATCGCCAAGCTGCAGCAGACCATGGGGGCTGGTTACAACGGTGCCAACCTACTCGACGTGGGCGAGATCGAGGCGATGATGGAGGAGATCGGCGCGATCGACATCCTCGTCAACAATGCCGGGATGCAGCACGTTTCGCCGGTCGAGGACTTTCCGGTGGACAAGTGGGAGATGATCATCGCCCTCAATCTCACCGCGACCTTTCACACCACCCGGCTCGCGGTCCCGGCGATGAAGGACAAGGGCTGGGGGCGGATCATCAACACCGCGAGCGCCCATTCGAAAACCGCATCGCCGTTCAAGAGCGCCTACAACGCCTCGAAACACGGTATCGACGGGTTCACCAAGACGATCGCCCTTGAACTTGCCCAGAGCGGCGTGACAGCGAACTGCATCAGCCCCGGCTATGTCTGGACCCCGCTGATCGAGGGGCAGATCCCCGACACGATGAAGGCGAGGGGACTGACGCGCGACGAGGTCATCAACGACGTGCTTCTGGCAAAGCAGCCGACCAAGAAATTCGTCCAGCCCGAAGAAGTCGGTGCGCTCGCCGCATTCCTGTGCCGCGAGGAAGCGGGCAACGTGACGGGGGCGAACTGGTCGATAGACGGGGGCTGGACCGCCGAATGATCCGCCGCACGCTGGTTCTGGCGGTCGCCGCGCTCGCTCTTGCGGGCTGCGCGACACCGTGGGTCGAGCCGGTCGCCCAGGATGAACGCGAAGCGATCGCGGCGCGGCTGTCGCGCGATATCGCGCGCCTTGCGAGCGATGATTTCGGCGGGCGCAGGCCGGGGACGCCGGGCGAGGAAAAGACGCTCGCCTTCATAGAGGCCGAAATGCGCTCCGCCGGGCTCGTCTCGGGGACCGGGGACCCGACGAGCGCGTGGCGCGCACCGGTCGAACTTGCCGCGATCCGCGCTGGGGAAAGCCGAATTGCGCTGCACGACGGCGATCGCGTGGTCGAACTGGGCCGCGACGAGGCGGTCGCCACCACCTTGCGCGAGCGGGCGCTGATCGAACGGGGCGAGCTGGTGTTTGTCGGGCGCATGGGAGAGGGCGTGCCCAGCGAGGCGGTGGCGGGCAAGGTCGTACTGATGCTCGGCGAGCCGGGCGTGAGTCCCGCTCGGCGCGCCGCTCTCCTCGACAAGGACCCCGCCGCGGTGCTGACCGTGGTGGCTGACGCCGACGCGATCGCGAGCGTGCGCCGGGGTGCCTCGCGCGAGCGCATCCGGCCCGCATCCGACGAGGGCGGCACTCTCACGGGCTACGTCACTCAATCGGCGATGATGCGCGCGCTGGGCAAGGAGCGCTGGGATGCGCTGCTCGGTGCGGCTGAAGAGGAGAGCTTTGCACCCGTCGCGCTTGCCGCCACCATACGGCTAGAGGCGGGCGCGACGCGGCGTCTGTTCATCAGTCACAATCTGATCGGCAAGCTTTCCGGCCGCGACCCGTCTTCCGGGGCTGTGCTGTTGCTGGCGCATTGGGATCACCTGGGAGAATGCGGCGCGGCGGGCGCCGAGGACCGGCTGTGCAACGGCGCGGTCGACAATGCCAGCGGTATCGCGGCAATGCTCGAACTGTCGCGCAGGCTCGCGCGCTCGGGCCCGCACGATCGCGACATTTACGTGCTCGCCACCAGCGCCGAAGAATCGGGTCTGCTCGGCGCGCGCGCCTTTGTCGCCAACCCGCCCGTGCCGCTCGAAACCATCGTCGCCGCGTTCAATCTCGATACGGTGGCGGTCGCGCCCGAGGGTAGCCCGGTCGGCTTCGTCGGAGAGGGAAGGACCGCGCTCGATGATCTGGTTCGCGACGCGATCGGACAAAGCGGACGCGAAATCGGCGATCGCGAATTCGCCGAGAGCTTCGTGCGGCGGCAGGACGGCTGGGCCTTGCTCGAGGCAGGGGTTCCCGCGGTGCTCATCTCCTCCTCGTTCGCCTCGGAAATCGCGCTCGGCCCGTTCCTTTCGAGCACCTATCACCGCGCATCCGACGAGGCGGGGAAAGTCGAGCTCGGCGGAGCGATCGACGACCTCCTGCTGCACGAGGCGCTGGTGCGCCGCATCGCCGACACGCAGACCTATTCACCGCCTCGGCGCACCCGCAATGGCGATTGAACGACCCAGCCCCTAGCGCACAGGGCAAACCGGCCCTACATGGGCGTGCACGATTCGCTCCCTGACCAAGAAAGCCCCGTGCACATGGATATCCCCCTCGGCCTGACCTTCGACGACGTGCTGCTTCGCCCCGGCGAAAGCGATGTTCTGCCGAGCATGGCCGACACCCGCACCCGCCTCACGCGCGAGATCTCGCTCAACATCCCGGTGCTTTCCGCCGCGATGGATACCGTGACCGAGGCCGACATGGCGATCGCGATGGCCCAGCTGGGCGGGATCGGCGTGCTCCACCGCAATCTCGAGATCGACGAGCAATGCGCCGCCGTCCGCGCGGTCAAGCGGTTCGAAAGCGGGATGGTGGTCAACCCTATCACGATCAGCCCCGATGCCAATCTCGGCGAAGCGAGGGCGCTGATGGACCAGCACCGCATCAGCGGCATCCCGGTCACCAATGGCGATGGAAAGCTGGTTGGCATCCTCACCAATCGCGACGTGCGTTTCGCCGAAAACCCCGCGCAGCCGGTGCGCGAACTGATGACCACCGACAACCTCGCCACCGTCCCGCTTGGCACCAACCAGGAAGACGCGCGCCGCTTGCTGCACCAGCGGCGGATCGAGAAGCTGCTGGTGGTCGACGACGACTATCGCTGCATCGGCCTGATCACGGTCAAGGATATCGAGAAGGCGGTGACCTACCCCCACGCGACCAAGGATGCCGCCGGACGCCTGCGCGTCGCCGCCGCGACCACCGTGGGCGACAAGGGCTTTGCCCGCACCGAGGCGCTGGTCGATGCCGAGGTCGACGTGGTGATCATCGATACCGCGCACGGCCACAACAAGGACGTGGCACGCGCGGTCGAACGGGCCAAGAAA
Organism: Erythrobacter sp.; assembly: GCA_041596595.1. GTDB lineage: Bacteria > Pseudomonadota > Alphaproteobacteria > Sphingomonadales > Sphingomonadaceae > Erythrobacter. Next base: position 9,815 of record JBFHIF010000010.1, read on the forward strand.
TTGTCCAATTCGGTCCAGGTGATCGCCGGCAATGTCGCCACCGCCGAGGCGACGCGCGCGCTGATCGATGCCGGGGCGGACGCGATCAAGGTCGGGATCGGTCCCGGTTCGATTTGCACCACGCGGGTTGTCGCCGGGGTTGGCGTGCCGCAATTGACCGCGATCATGGACAGCGCCTCAGAGGCCGCGAAATCGGGCGTGCCGGTGATCGCCGATGGCGGGCTTCGCACCAGCGGCGATGCGGCCAAGGCCCTGGCGGCTGGCGCAAGCGCGGTGATGATCGGCTCAATGCTCGCCGGGACCGCCGAAAGCCCGGGCGAGGTGTTCCTCTACCAGGGGCGCAGCTACAAGGCCTATCGCGGAATGGGCAGCGTCGGCGCGATGGCGCGCGGAAGCGCCGATCGGTATTTCCAGCAGGATGTTTCCGCGCTCAAGCTCGTGCCCGAAGGGATCGAGGGGCAGGTGCCGTTCAAGGGGGCCGCAGCCAACGTGGTCCACCAGCTTGTCGGCGGGATCAAGGCGGCGATGGGATATACCGGCTCGGCCACGATCGAGGAACTGCAGCAGCGCGCGCAATTCGTTCGCATTACCGGGGCAGGGCTGTCCGAAAGCCATGTCCACGATGTCGCGATCACGCGCGAAGCGCCCAATTATCCCACGCGGTGAGCCGCGCGCGGCCATTTCCTACGGCGCGCATTGCTGGCAAGGCGGTGCGATGAAACGCGCCCCGATCGATCGTTCGAGTTGGCAATCTGTCAACTTTGCTCGCAAACGCAAAACCTGCGCGATTGCGCGGGATTGGGCGCACATTTTCGCCCCGCAATGCGCAATGCCACTGTCGGCTTTGTCAATTTCATTCGCAGGTGCAGCATGACCCCAGCGGCGCGCGTCCAGGCAGCGATCGAATTGCTCGACCAGATCATCGAAGCGGCGCGCGGGCAGGGTGCCCCCGCCGACCGGTTGATCGCGGCCTATTTCAAGCAGCGGCGCTATGCCGGTTCGAAGGATCGCCGTGCGGTGCGCGAACTGGTCTATCGCGTGGTGCGCCATTGCGGAGAGATCCCTGCAAGCGGTCGCGCGGCGATGCTTGCCCTCGCTCAAAGCGATCCGGCCTTGCGCGACCAATTCGACGGGTCGGCTCACGGACCCGCTCCGATCGGAGCCAGTGAAAAACCGGCGCAGCACGGGGCGGCGCCCAGCTGGCTGCTCGATGCGCTTCGCGCTTCGGACATTAACGCCGAACAGGCGACGGCGCTGATGGACCGGGCACCTCTCGATATTCGGGTCAATGCGCTCAAATCTGATCCCGCCGCAATCGACCTGCCCGAACCGGGCGAGGCCATGGCGGGCACTCCCGGCCTTCGCTACGATGCGGGAACGCGGGTCGAAGAATGGCCGCACTACCGCGATGGGCTGATCGAGGTTCAGGATCACGGCAGCCAGCTGGCCTGCGCCGCGATGCGGGCGGCCCCCGGCGAAACCGTGATCGACCTGTGTGCCGGGGCGGGGGGCAAGACTCTCGCGCTCGCCGCCGCGATGAACAATCGCGGCACGCTGATAGCCTGCGACACCGATCGCGGTCGGCTTGCCAAGCTCGCTCCGCGGGCCGAGCGCGCAGGGGCCGCGATAGCAGACACGATATTGCTTGATCCCGGTCGCGAGCTCGAGGCGCTGGCGGACCATGCAACAGCTGCGGATCTCGTGCTGGTCGATGCGCCGTGTTCGGGCACGGGAACGCTGCGGCGCAAGCCCGAGGCCAAGTGGCGGATCACGCCCGATGCGCTGTCGCGCTATACCGGTGTGCAGGATCGTCTGCTCGATATTGCTGCCGCGCTTGTGCGCCCCGGTGGGCGGCTCGGCTTCGTCACCTGTTCGCTTCTCGACGACGAAGGAGCGGCGCGGATCAAGGCGTTTCTCGAGCGCAATCCGCGATTTGCAGCCAAGACGATTGAACTTCCCGTGGGCTCGGCGCGCGGGGACGGCGTGCGGCTCGATCCGTTCCACCACGGCACGGACGGGTTTTTTATCGCCATGATGCGCGCTGCATGATAGCCAATATATACATGGCCGAGCCTTCGCCTTTCCGGCTTAATGCACTCAAGGAGCAAGTCATGCGTTTTGCGCCCGCTGCCGCCGCCCTCTCGCTGTTTCTGGCAACCACCGCGAGCGTGACGACCGCGCAAGGCGGAAAATCCGACCCTGATCCGCGTGCGCAGGCGTTGATTGTCGAAGGCCGCGCCTTGCTGGCTTCCGGCAATACGCAAGGCGCGATCGATGCGTTCGAGGCGGCCCTGGCGATCGATCCGGGCGCGACAACGATTTTCATTGACCTTGCCGAGGCGGCGCGCCTCGACGGCCTGCAGGGCAAGGCGATCCGCTATTATCGCGAAGCGCTTGCGCGCGATCCGGGGAATTTCGCCGCGATTTCGGGTGAGGGCGAGGCGCTGGTCGAAAAGGGCGCGATCGAAAAGGCGCGGCGCAACCTTGCGACGCTCAAGAGCCTGTGCGGCGCGGATTGCGATGAAACGCTCGCGCTTCAGACCCGGATCGAGGCCGGGCCTCCGGCAAGGCTGGCGGTCGAGACCGGCGAACCTTCGGCGGCGAGCAATTGATGTTCACGCTTCACCATCTCGAATATTCGCAGAGCTTCCGCATCCTCTGGCTGTTCGAGGAACTGGGCGTGCCCTACGAACTCAAGATCTACGAGCGC